>JAGODO010000177.1 GCA_017998165.1 Flavobacteriales bacterium
GATCGTGGAACCGCAGAAGTTCGTGCAGGACTTCAGCGACGCCGGGGCGGACGTGCTCACCGTACACATGGAAGCCTGCACCCATCTGCACCGGACGGTACAAGCGATCAAGAAGGCGGGCATGAAGGCGGGTGTCGCTTTGAACCCGCACACGCCGGTGAGCACTTTGGAGGATATTCTCGGTGATATCGATCTGGTGTGCGTGATGAGCGTGAACCCCGGCTTCGGTGGCCAGTCCTTCATCCCGAACACGTACCGGAAGATCACGACGTTGCGCGAGATGATCTCGGCGCGCGGCGCCAACTGCCTGATCGAGATCGACGGGGGCGTGGGCCAGGCGAACGCGAGCGAACTCGTGCGCCACGGTGCGGATGTGCTTGTGGCCGGCAACAGCGTGTTCAATGCCAAGGACCCGGTAGAAGCTATCGCAGCCTTGAACAACGCCTGACCCGCTTCAGCATCGGCATTTCCCGTCCCGTCACCGATACGTGCATGGGTGAGGTTCGCAAGCGCCGACTTACCTTTCCGATCCGTCAATGTCCCGGCCCGTGGAAAACGGGCCGTCTCTCCCGGCCAAATGGGCACCACCACCCTGACCGAAACACAGCAGTTGACCAGCGCGCAGCAAGCGGCCGTGCGCACCCTGCTCTACTTCGACGTTTTCCACTATCCGCTGCGCCCGGAGGAGATCGAGCGGTTCCTCGACCTGCCGGCCAGCCAGACCGCCGACCTCGCCGAAGACCTGTCGCGGCTGGTAGAGGACGGCATCATCCGCGAGCACGCCGGCTTCTTCGGGTTCGGCGACCTGGCCATGGCCGTCGAACGCCGGAAAGCGGACAACGCCCGGGCTGAAAAACGGATGGACAAGGCCAGGCGGATGAGCCGCTTCATCGGGCGCTTCCCGTTCGTGCGCGGCGTGATGCTGAGCGGCAGCATGAGCAAGGGCTGCCTGGCCGAGGATGGCGACATCGATTATTTCGTCATCACCGAGCCCGGCCGCCTATGGATCGCGCGCACCCTGCTCATCAGTTTCAAAAAGTTCTTCCTGCTGAACAGCCGCAAGGAATTCTGCGTGAACTACTTCGTTGACCTTGACCATCTTGTCATTGAAGACCAGAACCTGTTCACGGCAACGGAGATCCAGACCTTGATCCCCACCTTCGATGCCGGGGTGTGCGAACGCTTCTTCCTGGCGAACATGTGGGCCGGCCGCGTGCTGCCCAACACGGGGCGACGGCGGATGACGGACCTGCCTGCCGGCACAGGCTTCGGCAAGCGGCTGCTGGAACGCCTGTTCCGGAACGGCCTGGGGGATGAGTTCGATGAGTGGTGCATGTTGCGCACCCTGCGCCACTGGCGCGGGAAGTTCGCGGAGCTCGACCACAAGCAGTTCGAACTCGCCCTGCGCACCCGGAAATACGTGAGCAAGCACCATCCGCGCAATTTCCAGCAGCGCGTGCTGGATGCCCATCGCGCCCGGCTCGATCGCTTCGCCCAGACCCACGGCCTGATGCTGCGCTGACGATGGCCCGCGTGCTCATCACCCACGGCTATTTCTATCGCCTCGATCCCAAGCAGTGGAAAGACGCCCGTCCCTATCCGCCCTTGGGAACGATCCTGGCCGCAGCAGTGCTCCGCGAGCCCGATCAGAATATCAAAGGATCGGATGATCGGATGACAGCAGTGCCGGAGGCGCCACATGAGGTGCGGGTCTTCGATACCGGTCTTCGCCATTCCCCGGAAGAGCTGAAAGCCGAGCTCGACGCCTTCGACCCGGAGATCGTGGCCATCTACGACGATGGGTTCAACTACCTGACCAAGATGTGCCTCACGGTGATGCGCGAGGCCTGCTTCCGCATGATCGGCCTTGCCAAAGCGCACGGGTGCAAGGTGGCCGTCAGCAGTAGCGACAGCACCGACCATGCCGCGGAGTATCTCGCCCATGGAGCCGACGCTGTGATCCTCGGTGAGGGCGAGGTCACCCTGCAGGAACTGGTCCAGCGATGGGGTGATCGGACCGCGTGGCACGACGTGCCGGGCATCGCCTTTCTCGAGGGCGATTCCGTGCGGACCAACGCGAAACGCGCGGTGATGCGCGACCTGGACGCCCTGCCGCTTCCCGCGTGGGACCTCATCGACGTGTCGCCCTACCGGGATATCTGGATGGCCTCTCAGGGGTACTTCTCCTTGAACGTGGCCACCACCCGGGGCTGTCCGTTCAAGTGCAATTGGTGCGCGAAACCGATCTACGGCAACCGCTACAACGTGCGGTCGCCTGAGCATGTGATCCGCGAGCTGGAACTCCTGCGAGACCGTTTCCGCCCCGATCACCTGTGGATGTGCGACGACATCTTCGGACTCAAGCCCGGATGGGTGCAGCGTTTCCGCGACCTGGTGAAGGAGCGCGGCCTGAAACTGAGGTACAAGATCCAGAGCCGCGCTGACCTGCTCCTGGAGAACGACACGATCGCCGCATTGGCGGAGAGCGGGCTGCACGAGGTGTGGATCGGTGCCGAGAGCGGATCGCAGAAGATCCTCGACGCGATGGACAAGGGCATCACCACGGAACAGATCGCTCAGGCCCGCGCGCTGCTCAAGAAGCATGGCGTGCGGACCGGCTTCTTCCTCCAGTTCGGCTACCTGGGCGAGACCGAAGAGGACGTACACAAGACGATCGAGATGCTCGAACACCTCCTGCCGGACGATATCGGCATCAGCGTGAGCTACCCGCTGCCGGGTACCGGCTTCTTCGAGAAGGTGAAGTCCGGCCTCGGCGCCAAGCGCAACTGGACGGACAGCGATGACCTCGCCATGATGTTCCAACGCCAGCAGCGCCCCGAATACTACAAGCGGCTGCACCGCTATGTGCATGCGCGTTTCCGGCGCGAACAGGCGCTGCGTGAATGCCGCAACCTCATGAGCGGTGGCAAGGTCGATGCTCGGAAGGCCCTCTCCGCGGCCTACTACGTACCGGCCGCAACGATGAACAGGCTGCGCCTGGCGCAGGCGCGATGAGCACCGCATTCGACAGCGCCGCAGGGGCGTACGACCGCGACTTCTCACGCTCGCAACTGGGTCTCGCGCAACGCGGACAAGTGTGGAGCCATCTGGAACCGCTCCTCAGGTCACCACCCATGCGGGTGCTCGAGTTGAACTGCGGCACAGGCGTGGATGCGCGGCATATCGCCTCCTTCGGCCATTCGGTGCTGGCCACGGATGCGAGCGAAGGCATGTTACGGGCAGCGAGCGCGGTGATCGATGACCGGACCGGCCCAGGACAGGTGGTCTACGAGCGCTTGTCCTTCGCCGACATCGGGGCACGCGGTTGGAGGAACGCCTTCGATCTGGTCCTTTCCGATTTCGGCGGCCTGAACTGTACAGACAAGGAAGCACTGTCGGCCTTGTGCGACCCGCTGGCCGAAGCGCTTGTTCCGGGCGGCCGTTTCATCGCGGTGCTGATGCCCGACCGGTCGCTGATGGAGACCAGCTACTTCCTGTTGAAAGGCCGGGTACCGGACGCGTTCCGCCGCTGGCGGAAAACCGCCGTGCAAGCCAGGGTCGGCGACGGCCAGGTTGCCACGTGGTACCATTCGCCGCGCGCCATGGCCCGGGCCTTCACCAGCCGATTCCGCGTGCGGCAGCTGCGGCCCATCGGGTTCTTCATCCCTCCCGGTTATCTGGAACCGCGGTTCGTCCGTCGCCCCGCGCTCGCGCGCGCGCTGGGTCGGGCGGACGATCGCGTTCGCGATCAGCGCTGGCTCGCTCGTCTCGCGGACCACTACCTCATCGACCTCGAACGCACACGATGACGGTACTCCTCACCCACGGCTACTTCATCGCGGACGACCCGAAAGAACAGGTCATCATGCGGCCTTATCCCCCGCTCGGCCTGCTGTACGTGGCGGGGCATCTGCGCGAGGCGGGCCATGACGTGCGGGTCTATGACAGCACGTTCGGCAGCTTCGACGGCCTCATCGCGCATGTCGATTCCGTGCGTCCGGCCTGTCTGGGCATCTATGTGAACCTCATGACGCGCGCGAACGTGGTGCGCATCATGCGCGAGGTGCGGAAGCTCCCGGGCATGGCCTCGTTGCCCATCGTGCTCGGGGGACCGGAAACGCGCAATCACGCGGCCAATTTCCTGAGCGCCGGTGCCGATGTCTGCGTCGTCGGCGAAGGCGAACGCACCATGGAGGAGAGCATCGCCGCGCTTTCAGGGGATCGTTCGACGCTCGCACGCGTGGATGGGATCGCTTACCTGGATGCCGACGGGGCTACCGTGTTCACGAACGAACGGGAAAAGCAGCGGGACATGTCCGCGCTGGCGCTGCCGGCCCGGGATCTGATCGACCTCGGCGCGTACCAGAGGGCCTGGAGACAACGCCACGGGCACAGCACGCTCAACGTGAGCACCATGCGGGGCTGCCCCTACACCTGCAAGTGGTGCAGCCGGGCGGTGTACGGTCTCAGCTATCGGCGCCGGCCTGTGGAAAAGGTGATCGATGAACTGGCCGCGATCCAACGCGACCATGCCCCCGACCGCATCTGGTTCGTGGACGATGTCTTCACCATCAGCCACAAATGGCTCGCGGAATTCGCAGAAGGCCTCGAGCGGCGGAACTTGCGCATCACGTTCGAGTGCATCACCCGTGCTGACCGCATGAACGAAGAGGTGATCGCCCTGTTGAAACGCAGCGGGTGCGTGCAGGTATGGATCGGAGCGGAGAGCGGCAGCCAGCGGATCATTGATGCCATGGACCGCCGGGTGGACGTGCGACAGGTCCGCGAGATGATCCGCGCCACCAAGCGGGCTGGTATCGGCACGGGCACGTTCATCATGCTGGGTTATCCCGGTGAGACGAGAGCGGATATCGACGAGACCATTGTACACCTCAAGGACAGCGACCCTGACCTGTTCACCATCACCGTGGCTTATCCGATCACAGGCACAGAACTGTACCAAGAGGTCGAGGCCGACCTGTCCCGTCCGCTCCCGTGGGAGCTCGGATCCGATCGGGAGTTGGACTTCCGCCGCGAGTTCAGGCGGCCCTACTACGACCACGCCGTCGCACATGTGGTGAACGAGGTGGAATGGAACAAACTGCGCCTGAGGGGAAGGGCATTCAGCCCAGCGGCATTCAAACGCAAGGCGCGGTCGCTCGCCGGCAGGGCCGGTATGTGGTGGTGGTCCAGAAAGGGTCACAGCGCATGAGCGGCATACCTGATGCATCCAACGCGTACGAGCGGGTGCGCCGGAACGAGCAAAGGCTCCTTGATGACCACATCGTACAGGGCCTTCCCGCTGCGGGAGGAAAAACACCGTACGCAGCGGAATGGCGTGTACGCGAACGGACCATGCGCCGTGTTCTCCGGATCGCGGGCACCCGGCCGCTATCGATACTGGAAGTCGGCTGCGGGAATGGCTGGCTCTCCGCACACCTCGCAGCGGCAGGCCACAACGTGACCGGCTTGGACACGGGCGCTACGGAGCTTGCTCAAGCGGCACGGGTGTTCAACGACCACCCCGTTACCTGGGTCCATGGGGATCCGTGGGCTGAGGCGCTCTCCATGCACCGCTTCCACCTTGTCCTCTTCGCGGCGAGCATCCAGTACTTCCCGCATCTCCCCACGATCCTCGACCGCTGCAGGGAACTGCTCCATCAGGACGGTGAGGTGCTCATCGTCGATTCCCCCTTTTACACGGACACGGACGCGGCGCACCGGGCGCGCGAAAGATCCCGCGCCTACTACACTTCCGTCGGCGTCCCTGAAATGGCGGCACACTATCACCACCACACCCTCCAAGAACTCGCCGAGGCGACCTCCGGGGCAGCGTTGACCCGCATCCCTTCACGCGGAAGACTGGTCGCGCTGCTCAGCGGTCGCTATCCATTCCCGATCGTTCGCATCCGTTTTTGAACGTCGCTCTGCCGGTGTTCCGGCCATCTACTTTCGCCGCGGCCGAAAAAGGCCCACATCGAACATGTACCGCATTCTGACCACCGTGCTCTGCGTCACCTTGGCGAACATCGTCCTTCATTCACAAGAGCGCTGCTTATCACACACAATTACGCAGCAGTGGCTGCAGGAACAAGGACGGCCCACGGATATCCAGCAGGCCATCCGCTCAACCGCCAAAGGCGAGCGCAAAGGAGGGGGCACGCCGACCGTGGCCGTGGCGGTGCATGTGGTCTGGAACAACGCTTCGGAGAACGTGTCCGATGCGCTCATCCAGGACATGTTGACCACGTTGAACGAGGATTATCAGGCGCAGAACAGCGACTACGACCAGGTACGCGCCACGTTCCTCAATGACCGGGGGAACCCGGACATCCAGTTCTGCCTGGCACAGGTGGACCCGAACGGGGCCACCACCACCGGCATCACGCGGACGCAGACCTCACAGACCTGGTTCGACCCGGACGCGGAGACGAACGATATGAAGAGCGCTCCGGACGGCATCGCTCCCTGGAACACGGAAGAATACTTGAACATCTGGATCTGCGACATCAGCAGCGGTGCGACCGGCGGGTTCGTGACCGCCGGCTACGCCTACCTGCCCGTGGGCGGCATGGTGGGAAGCGACATCGATGGCCTGGTGCTCGACTACGACTATGGCATCGGAGGCGGCTCGCGTACCTCCACCCATGAGATCGGCCACTACTTCGGACTGGACCATCCTTGGGCCGACGGCGGTTGCACCAGCGATGACGGCATGGCCGACACGCCCACAACCGATGAACCGACCTACTCCTGCGCCAACACGAACCTCATGAACTGCAGCCAGCTCACGCAGTACGAGAACTTCATGGATTACGCGGACTGCGAGGTCATGTTCACCAACGACCAGTCCGCCTACATGAACAGCATCCTCAACGGCGCGCGTTCCGGTCTGCTGAACAACAACGCGTGCGGTACCGTGATCACCGGGCCGTGCATCCCCACCAGCGGAGGAGGCACCAGCGAGAACGACTTCATCGACGGGGTGCAACTGGGCTCCATCGCCAACACCAATAGCGGATCGAACACGGGCCCCTCGTACAACGACTATACTTCACAGTTCACCACCGCGCTCGAGCGGAACAGCAGCCAGACCGTGACCATCACTTCCGGTGATTACACACCGGACAACTACGCGGTATGGATCGACTATGACCAGAACGACGTGTTCTCCGTGGCCGAGAAGCTGGGCGAGTTCACCAACTCCACGGCCGGGGAAGCGCAGGACATCACGTTCACCGTTCCCGACGGGGCCGCCCTCGGTACTACCGTGATGCGTGTACGCGGGGTATTCTTCAACACCGGTGAACCCAGCCCGGCCGACCCCTGTTATGCCTACGACTACGGTGAGACCGAGGACTATGGCATCACCATCACGAACAGCGGTGGAAGCGGGCCTTGCATCCCCACATCGACCGCAGGCACATCCGATGGTGACTATGTGGACGGAGTGGAGTTGGGATCCATCAACAACACCGGCAGTGGAAGCATCACCGGACCCACATACCAGGACT
>JAGODO010000178.1 GCA_017998165.1 Flavobacteriales bacterium
CCACTGGCCACGGGATCGGGGTTGCCATCAGGACCTTGTGGATTCACGTAAATCAGGCCCATCTGCACAGCGGCCAACGGGTTCTCGAGATCGCGATCGCCGGAGTAGCGGCTGTTCGGCTTGTCGCTCGTGGCCAACCATTCCATCTCTGCACCCCAGTAGATGTCCTCTTCGGGTTGGAAGATGTCCGCACGGCCGCCCCCGAATCCGAAGGTCTTGAAGCCCATGCTCTCCAGCGCCACATTGCCCGCGAGGATGAACAGGTCGGCCCAGGAGATGTTGTTGCCGTACTTCTGCTTGATGGGCCACAGCAGGCGGCGCGCCTTGTCGAGGTTGCCGTTGTCCGGCCAGCTGTTCAGCGGTGCGAAGCGCTGGTTTCCGGTACTGGCGCCACCGCGTCCATCCGCGGTGCGGTAGGTTCCCGCCGCATGCCAGGCCATTCGGATCATGAGGCCGCCGTAGTGGCCCCAGTCCGCCGGCCACCAGTCCTGCGAATCGGTCATCAGCTTCGTCAGGTCGGCCTTCAGCGCTTTGAAGTCGAGCTTCTTGAACGCCTCGGCGTAGTCGAAGTCAGGGCCCAATGGATTGGACGCCGGGGTGTGCTGGTGCAGGATGCCGAGGTTCAGTTGGTTCGGCCACCAGTCGCGATTGCCGGTGCCGCGGCCGGCGACGGGGTTGCGCATCGCGCCGTGGATGACCGGACATTTGCCCTCTCCGTTGCCATTATGCGCGTGTGGCTCCGCAGGGACGGCCACGTTCTTCTCATTGCTCATGTCAGTGGGTAGTTGGTCGTACTTCCGAAAGGTCGGTCGATCGTTCAGGCTCAAAGGTGACCGTGGTCAGTCCATAGTCCAAACTGAATGTTTCTATCTTTCGATAGACAACGTCAATGGCCAAGGGCCCAAATACGGATCGCTTCGTACGCCGATCGGCCGTGCATGATCGGAACTTGATGACAGATCGCTTCGCTCCGACACGTCGGGGCTCGCGAAACATCCAATGAACCTCCAACAGCTCGAGTACATCGTCGCTATCGACACGCACCGCAGCTTCGCCAAGGCGGCGGCGGCCTGCTTCGTTACCCAACCCACGCTGAGCAGCATGGTGAAGAAGTTGGAGGAGGAACTGGACGTCACGCTCTTCGACCGCACGAAGCCGCCCGTAGTACCGACGGCCATCGGCTCCGAGATCGTGGAGCACGCGCGCGCAGTGCTGAAGGAAACCGCCCGCTTGAGGTCCGTGGCGAAAGGCGCGCACGGCGGGCGGAGCGAACTGCGCATCGGCATCATCCCCACCCTGGCACCGTACCTGATCCCCTTGTTCTTGCCACCGTTGCTCAAGGAGCACAAGGAAATGAAGGTGACCATCAGCGAACTCACCACCGAAGCCATCGCGGACGCGCTGATGAAGGAGCGCATCGATGTGGGGATCCTCGCCACACCGTTGGGCATTCCGGGCCTGCGCGAAAAGCCCCTCTTCCACGAACGCTTCCTCATCTACGCCAGCAAGGATGAACGCATCGGCCGCAAGAAGTACGTGCTGCCCACGGACATCGATCCCGACCGGCTCTGGCTGTTGGAAGAGGGCCACTGCCTGCGCACCCAGGTGATGAACCTCTGCGAACTCCGGAAGCGGAGCGCGGAGGATACGCACCTGCACTACGTCTCCGGAAGCATCGGTTCGCTTCTCCGCATCGTGGACACGCAAGGCGGCCTCACCATCGTGCCCGAGCTCGCGGCGCTGGAGATGGTCGGCAAGCAGAAGACGCGCTTGCGCGAGTTCGCCCCACCGGCCCCGGTGCGCGAGATCAGCACCGTCACCTATCGCCATGCGATGAAGGACCACGCGCTGGCCGCGCTGCGCGAGAGCATACTCGACGGGGTTTCCGGCCTGAAGCCGTTGAAGCGCAAACAGATGTCCGTGCTGCCCATCGCAGAGGCAGGCTAGCCCGCATCTTTGGCCGGTGGTGTCCCGACTTGTTCCGTTCGCCCGTCGCTCGCCGCTCGGTACGACTGCCGCTTGCGTGTTCCTGATCGCCGCGGTGTGGGTCACGCTCAACACGCGCCGATGGAACCACCGTGAGATCCTCCAATGGGACACCGACGGGTATTACCTCTACCTGCCCGCAACGCTGATCCACGGCGACCCGCTCAACCTCGCCTTCCTGGACAGCATTCCGCCAGGAAAATTCCCGAACAACTACCGCTTCGGCCAAGGTGCCTTCTTCGTGGAAAGCACCGGGAGGTACTGCGACAAGTACTCGATGGGAACGGCCGTTTTCGAGCTCCCCTTCTTCCTGGGGGCGCATGCGTGGTGTGCGTTGTTCTCGCCCGGTGAAGCGGACGGTTACTCGCCTCCCTATCATCTCGCCGTAGCGCTGGCTTCCGCCTTCTGGCCTTGGCTCGGTCTGCTCGTGCTCATGCGCTTCCTGCGTCGGTATGTCAGCGATGCGCATGCGGCCATCGCACTGCTGGCTCTCGGGCTGGGTACCAACCTCTTCTTCTATTCCTCCTTCGCCGGGGGCATGAGCCATCCCTTCCTCTTCTTCCTGTGCGCGCTGCTGATCGAACGGACCGATCGCTGGTACACCACCCCTTCGCTACGCACAGCATTGGTGATCGGCGCATGCATCGGTGTGGCAACGCTCACCCGGCCTACCTGTGCGCTCTTCGCCTTCATCCCGCTCTGTTGGCGGGTGCGGGACCAAGGCCTGAAACTTCTTCGGGCACACATGGCGCAGTTGTTCGCCGCCGCATCCGTTGCCATGCTCTGTGTGGTTCCGCAACTCGTCTATTGGAAAGTCACGACGGGATCATTCCTGTTCTACTCCTACGGCGGAGAGACCTTCGACTTCGCGCACCCGCATGTGTTGGACGGACTGTTCGGGTTCCGGAAGGGCTGGTTCGTTTACACGCCGCTCGCGCTCCTTGGTCTCTTCGGAATTGCTCGGGTATCGCGCACAGAGGCCTTGCGGTCTTACCCACTGATGCTCGCCTGCTTCTTCCTGCCCTTCGTCCACATCACCTTCAGTTGGGACCCGTGGTGGTACGGCGGGGGCTTCGGCAGTCGGCCCATGATCGACACGCTCCCGCTGCTCGCATTGCCCTTGGTGTTGCTGGTGCGCCTTTCCTTCTCATTGAACGCGTTGGCCAAGTCGGCGCTCGTCACCCTGCTCGTCGGATGCATCGCCTTGAACGTCTTCCAACAGTGGCAGTACCAGCGCGGCATCATCCACCACGAGGCCATGACCTTCGAGCGCTGGTGGGAGGTCTTCGGCGAGCCGACGTCGGTGGGGCTGGCTCCATTCCCCTGAACTGTCCGTCACAAACTATCCATCGTCATATTACGATGGCCCTCCTATCATCGTAATATTGCGATCTATTAATCGACCATGGGCCTCACCAAGACCGATCTCTTCACAGCACAACAGAACCAGTTGGCCACTTGGGCCAAGGTGCTCGGCCATCCTGCACGCATCGCCATCCTCCATTACCTGCTGAAACAGAACACCTGCGTGTGCGGCAGCTTGGTGGATGAACTGGGGCTGGCGCAGGCCACCATCAGCCAGCACTTGCGCGAATTGAAGGACGCGGGCTTCATCACCGGCACCGTGGAAGGCACCAGCGTGTGCTACTGCATCGAACCGAAAGCCTGGGCAAAGGCACAGGCCGCATTCAACACCCTCTTCGAGAAATACAAACCCATCGGCAGCACGTGCTGCTGATCGTACGGGCGCGAGATCTCGCGCCCCAACTCCAAACCACATGAAAGCTCAAGAAACCAAGGACATGGTCCGCGCCAAGTACGCGGAGATCGCCACGCAGGACAAAACCACGAACGCCAGCAGCTGTTGCGGAGCCGGGGGCTGTTCCACGGAGGTGTACAACATCATGACCGATGATTACTCGTCGGTGAAAGGCTACAACCCGGACGCCGACCTCGGCCTGGGCTGTGGGCTCCCCACGCGGTTCGCGGGCATCAAGCCGGGTGACACCGTGCTCGATCTCGGCTCCGGCGCTGGCAACGATTGCTTCGTGGCGCGCCACGAGACCGGCGAGGACGGTCGCGTGATCGGTGTGGACTTCACCCCGGAGATGGTCGCCAAGGCCAAGGACAACGCGAAGAAGCTGGGCTACCAGAACGTGGAGTTCCGCCAAGGCGATATCGAAGCGCTGCCGCTCACGAGCAACGTCGTGGACGTGGTGGTGAGCAACTGCGTGCTGAACCTGGTGCCCGACAAGCGCAAGGCCTTCAGCGAGGTGCTGCGGGTGCTGAAACCCGGAGGCCACTTCAGCATCAGCGATGTGGTGCTGCGCGGCGATATCCCCGCGCGACTGAAGGAAAGCGCCGAGATGTACGCAGGCTGCGTGGCCGGTGCCATGCCTGAGAGCGAGTACCTCGGCATCATCCACGACCTGGGCTTCGAGAACGTGAGCGTGCAGAAACGCAAACCGATCATCCTACCGGACGACATCCTGGCGAAGTACATCAGCGCCGAAGAGATCGCGGCTTACAAAACGAGCGATGCGGGAACGTTCAGCATCACGGTGTCGGCTTACAAGCGTGGTCGCACGAAGACCGACAAGGATGCCTGTTGCGCTCCGAACGCGGAAGGCACCGAGAAGGTCAGCCTCACCACCGGCGAGACCTGTGGATGCGGGATCAACAGTACCTGCTGCTGAACCATCCACTTTCGCCAAAGCTCAAGCGGATACCATGCGCATCCTCGTACTATGTACCGCCAACAGTTGCCGGAGCCAGATGGCGCACGGCTACCTGGACCACTTCGCCGGACGACGCGCCGAGATCCTCAGTGCCGGTGTCCGCGCCGACGGCGTGAACCCGCGCGCTATCGCCGTGATGAAGGAGGACAGCATCGATATCAGCCATCATACCTCCAACCGTTTGGACGAATACCGGGACCTGCAGCTCGATCATGTGATCACCGTCTGCGACAACGCACGTGAGGCGTGCCCCTGGTTCCCCGCGCACGCGCACCATCACCATCACAGCTTCGAAGACCCCGCGCTCGTGCAGGGCACGGAAAAGGAGATCATGGACGCGTTCCGCCGTGTGCGCGATGAGATCAAGGCCTATTGCCGTGAGTTCGTGGAGCGGCACGTGCTGGTGCTATGACCAAGCGGCTCTCATTCCTCGATCGCTACCTCACGCTGTGGATCTTCACGGCCATGGCCGCCGGTGTCGGGCTCGGTCATTTCCTCCCCGTTGTGGCCGACTCCATCAACGCGGCCTCCAGCGGAACGACGAACGTCCCGCTCGCCATCGGCCTCATCCTGATGATGGTGCCCCCGCTCGCCAAGGTGGACTATGCGAAGCTGCCGAGCGCGCTGAAGCATCCGCGCGTATTGGGCACCGGCCTCTTCATGAGCTGGATCGTGGGTCCGGCACTGATGTTCGTGCTCGGCCTGCTCTTCCTGGGCGCGTTCCCCGAGTACTTCTCCGGTCTGATGCTCATCGCCCTCGCGCCGTGCATCGCCATGGTGCTGGTGTGGAACGATCTTGCGCAAGGTGATCGCGAACTGGCGGCGGGACTGGTCGCGCTGAACAGCATCCTGCAGATCCTCTTCTACAGCAGCTACGCTTGGCTCTATGTCACTGTGCTGCCGCCGCTCTTCGGGGTGGAAGGCTACACCGTGGATGTGAGCATCGGTGAGATCACCCGCACCGTGCTCATCTACCTCGGCATCCCTTTCCTCGTCGGCTTCCTGTTGCGCTTCATCCTGGCGCGCCTCAAGGGTGAGGAGTGGTACATGAACCGCTTCATACCGGCCATCGCGCCCATCACGCTCGTCGCATTGCTGTTCACCATCGTGGTGATGTTCGCGCTGAAAGGCCGGATACTTGTGGAGATACCGATGGACGTTGTGCGGGTCGCGTTGCCGCTCACGCTCTTCTTCCTGCTCATGTTCTTCGGTACATTCTTCCTGGTGAAGCGGCTCGGCGGCACCTACAAGGAGACGACCACGCTCGCGTTCACCGCCGGCAGCAACAACTTCGAGTTGGGCATCGCCGTGGCCATCGCCATCTTCGGGCTCAACTCGGGGCAGGCCTTCGCTGCCGTGGTGGGTCCGCTGATCGAAGTGCCCGTGCTGATCAGCCTGGTGAACTTCGCATTGAAGAAGATGGTACGCTTCGATACGTGATCATGGATCCCCGCACAGCCGCCCACCTCGCCCTCTGGAAAGAAGGCCGCACCCGTTTCACCAACCTGCTGGACAAGCTCTCCGAAGCCGATCTCCCGAAGAAGCTCGCGCCCGGCCCCAACAGCATCGGCTTCCTCGTGCGCCACATCGGCGATGTGGAGATGCTCTTCTCCAAGAACGTGTTCGGCTTGAAGGAAGTGCAGGTCCGCGCTAAAACAGTGATCGCGCAGCACGACACGGGCGAATGGACGGATCCCACAACGCTGATAGCCTATGTGCGGGAAAGCGCGGAAGTGCTTGAACGCGCCATTGCAGCCCAGAGCGATACCGATTGGGATACCGTGATCGAGACGAAAGAGTTCGGCAAGAAGACCAAGGCGGAAGCGCTGGGTCGGATCACCACGCACACGGCCTACCACGCGGGGCAGATCGGGATGCTGTTGAAGTATGGACAAAGCATCTGACGGGCCCATGCCGCGCGAAACCACCCTCGGCCTCCGCGCCAACTGGAAGCAGTTCGCCCTGTTGGTGATCGTGAACGCCTTCGTGGGCGGCATGGTGGGCATCGAGCGCACGGTGCTGCCCATGCTGGCGGAACAGGAATTCGGGATCGCCAGCCGCGCAGCAGCGCTCTCCTTCATCGTGGCCTTCGGCATCAGCAAGGCGCTCAGCAACTACTTCGTTGGCAGGCTGGCAGCTCGTCATGGTCGCAAGTCGATGCTGGTCACCGGTTGGCTGCTGGCGATGCCCGTGCCCTTCATGCTGATCTACGCCGATGCGTGGTCATGGATCGTGGCGGCGAACATCCTGCTGGGCATCCACCAGGGCTTCGCGTGGAGCAGTACCGTGGTGATGAAGATGGACCTGGTGGGCGACAAGGACCGCGGCCTGGCCATGGGCCTGAACGAGTTCGCCGGTTACCTCGCTGTGGCGGCCATGGCCCTCCTCACCGGCCTGCTCGCCGCGGAATACGGACCGCGCCCCGTTCCCTTCGAAGTGGGCATCGGCATCGCGGTGGTGGGCTTGCTGCTCACGGTGTTGTGGGTGAAGGATACCGGTCATCATGTACATGCCGAAGCGGCCAAGAGCGTGGTCCCGCTGTTGGAAAAACCCTTCCTCGATACGTCGCTCCGCCATCGCGTGCTGGGCAGTGTGACGCAGGCAGGACTGGTGAACAACCTGAACGACGGTATGCTCTGGGGACTGCTGCCGGTTCTGCTGGCCGGCCAAGGCTTCAACACCGCGAGCATCGGGGCCATCGCTGCGGTGTATCCCGCCGTGTGGGGCTTGGGG
>JAGODO010000179.1 GCA_017998165.1 Flavobacteriales bacterium
GTGCAACACGTGGCGGATGGTTCCATCGACGAGACGGAAGTGGCCTCGTGGTGGGTATGCGACCACGCGCATCCGGGCACGTTGATCGATGCCACGAAGGCGCACTATCTGTCTTCACCGGAATTGCGCAGTCCGATGAACGGGAACACGGCCGCGTTCGCGCTCGAGGCCGACCGCACGAAAACCGCCACCAGCTTCCCGGGCGAAACGCTCGACTGGTCAACGGCGCGTGAACGCTTGGCCACACACTGAACAATGCTGCGCACGACCGCTTCCCTCCTGTTCTGCGTCCTGGCGACCGCGGCGAACGCGCGCATCCATACCGTACGTCCGGGTGAACGGTCCTTGACGAACGCATTGGCCCGGGCCATGGACGGTGACACCGTGCTGGTACATGCCGGCACCTACACCGAAGGCACCATCACCATCGAGCGTTCGCTGGTGTTGCAAGGCCAAGGGTGGCCGGTGATCGATGGCGGCGGCAAAGGAGAGGTGATCGTGGTGAAGGCATCGCATGTGACCATCACCGGTCTCGTGGTGCGCGGCACGGCGATCAGCGACCTGAACGACAATGCGGGGATCAAGTGCATCAGCACAACGGATATCGTCATCACGGGCAACCGCGTGGAAGGGTGCTTCTTCGGGATCTACCTGAGCAGCGTGGCGCGGGCCGTGCTATCGGACAACCGGGTGATCGGCGATGCCGCCACGCAGGAGAACCGCCGCGCGAACGGCATCCATTTGTGGAAGTGCGCCCACGTGGAGGTGCTGCGCAACACCGTGCTCCATCACCGCGACGGCATCTACCTGGAATTCGTGACGGACTCGCGCGTGGACCACGACACCACCGCCTTCAACATGCGCTACGGCCTGCACTTCATGTTCAGCCACCGGGACAGCTACACGCACAACCTCTTCCACGACAACGGTGCCGGCGTGGCGGTGATGTTCACCAAGGAAGTGATCATGACCGACAACCAGTTCCTGCGCAACCGCGGTGCGAGCGCTTACGGCCTCTTGCTGAAGGAGATCAATGACGGGCACATCGAACGCAACACGTTCGCGGACAACACGGTGGGCCTGTTGCTGGACGGTTGCAACCGGACGACGGTGAAAGACAACGCGTTCAACACGAACGGCTGGGCGGTACGCCTCTTCGCCAACAGCACGGCGACCACCTTCGAATCGAACAGTTTCAGCGGCAACACCTTCGACATGACGACGAACGGCGACCTGGTGATGAGCGTGCTGAAGGGCAACTACTGGGACCGTTACCGCGGTTACGATCTGGACCACGACGGCCGTGGGGATGTGCCTTTCCGTCCGCTGAGCGTGTTCACTCTGGTGACCGAGCGCATGCCTTACGCGATGGTGCTCTCGCGGAGCCTGATGGTGAACCTGCTGGACCAGAGCGAACGGCTGGTGCCGACCATGACACCGAAAGCCTTGGAGGATACGGCACCGCTCATGCGCCCGCCTGCCACTGCCGCGCCAAAAGGTCGATCGATCGCACAATTGAAACACTGACGCCACAGATGGACAGGATCGTGTTCGAAGGGGTCGGCAAGCGCTACGGCAAGCAATGGGCGCTGCGCGCGGTGAACGCGCACTTCGCGCAAGGCGAGATCGTGATGGTGATCGGCCCGAACGGTTCGGGCAAGACCACGTTGATCAAATGCCTGCTCGGGCTCGTGCGCCCCACGGAAGGAGCCATCCGCGTGAACGGAAAGGTGACCGGGAACGACCCCGCCTACCGGGCGGACATCGGCTACATGCCGCAGCTGGCGGAGTTCCCGCGCGAGCTGACTGTGGACCAGTTGCTGCGCATGATGAACGACATACGCGATGCGAAGTCCGGCTCAACGGATGACCGGTTGATCGCCCTGCTCGGTGTGGACGCACTGCTCGACAAGCGCATCAGCGCGCTCAGCGGCGGTATGCGCCAGAAGGTGAGTGCGGTCCTGGCCTTCCGCTACCGCCCGAACGTGCTGGTGCTGGACGAGCCCACCGCTGGATTGGACCCCGTGAGCGCGAGCAAATTGCTGGAGGCGGCCGTGCAGGCCAAACGGGATGGAGCCACCGTGCTCATCACCTCACATATCATGGAAGAGGTCCAACGCCTCGGCGACCGCGTGGCCTACTTGCAGGATGGCCGGCTCCGCTTCGCGATCGCACCGGAGACCATCACGGAAGTCACAGGGGAGCCTTCCCTGTCACGCGCCTTACCGAAGTACCTCGCGCAACTGCCCCCGAGCCATGTGGAAAGTCTATAAGTACACCATGCTCGACCTGGCGCGGAACCGCTTCGCGCTGGGCTACGCCATCCTGCTCTTCCTGCTGTCGCTAGGCCTGTTCTTCCTGGATGATGACCCGGTGAAGACATTGATCGGTCTCTCGCAAGTGGTGCTCGCTTTGGTCCCGTTGCTCGCCCTGATCTTCACCATCATCTACTTCTACAACCAATATGAGTTCACCGTGCTGCTCGCGGTGCAACCCTTGCGCCGCCAGAGCATCACCCGCGCCCAGTTCGCCGCGATCGCCACGGCGTTGGCCATCTCCTACCTCTTCGGCGTGGGTTTGCCGGTACTCGTTTATGCGCCCGGGTCCATCGGCTGGACCTTGCTGTTGATGGGCACCGCGCTCACGGTGGTGTTCTGTGCGTTGGGCATGCTGATCGCGGTGCGCCAACGTGACCGCGCAAAAGCCGTGGGCATCGGTCTGGTGACGTGGGTGATGATGGTACTGGTCTACGACTCGTTGCTCCTGTGGCTCATGTACAGTTTCAGCGATCGCCCCATCGAACCGCTGATCGTGCCACTGGCGGCGCTGAACCCGATCGACCTGTCACGCATACTGGTGATGTTGAAGATCGACCTGGCAGCCCTTCTCGGCTATACCGGGGCGGTGTATCAGCAGTTCTTCGGTAGCCTCGGCGGCATGTTCATCTCCTTCGCGCTATTGCTGCTTTGGATCAGCCTGCCCGCTTGGAGCGCGGTGCGCGCGTTCGCCCGCAAGGACCTCTGATCACATGCTGCGCGCGATCGTCATCCTCCACCTGCTTGGTGCATCGGTGTGGGTCGGAGGGCATCTGGTCCTGCTCCTCTCGGTACTGCCGCTCGCGTTGAAGCGCAAGGACGCCGGCGTTGTGCTCCAGTTCGAAGAACGATACGAGCGCGTGGGTATTCCGGCACTGCTGCTCCAGTTGCTCACCGGTCTATGGTTGGCGAACCGGTTCGTACCCGGCATCCTGCCCGCCTTTTCCTTCGGCGATCCGTTGCGGGCTGTGATCGCCACGAAACTCCTTCTCCTGCTGGCCACCGTGATCACTGGCGTACATGCCCGCCTGCGCATCATTCCCAAGCTCACCAATGCGCGCCTTCCCCTGCTCGCAGCGCACATCGTGCTGATCACCTCGTTAGCGATCGCCCTCTTGGTGCTGGGATCGATCGTACACCAAGGGGGCTGAACCCGAAGTCTGAGGAAGTACAGTACAGTCCCTGACAACCGTCATGACCAGCACCAACAGTACCGGACAATATTGTCCTACACTATGAACCAGCCCCCCATGACCACCCGCCATCCCTTCAAACTGACACTGACCCTCCTTGCGTTTACGGCGCTCTCCGCCTGTGGAGGAGGAAGCGAACAACCCGCTTCAACGGCTACGACCCCAGAAGCGAACGCACCGGATGGCGGACAATCCACTGTGGTGGACGACCAGTCCCAGAAGAACGTAGTGGGCATTGCAGTGGGCTCAGCGGACCACACCACGCTGGTGGCCGCCGTGAAAGCCGCCGAACTCGTGGATGCCCTGAGCAACGCCGGGCCTTTCACCGTGTTCGCGCCGACCAATGCGGCGTTCAACGCGCTGCCCGCTGGCACCGTGGATGGCCTCCTGAAGCCGGAGAAAAAAGCCGACCTGCAGAGCGTGCTCCAGTACCATGTGTTCGTGGGCGTGCTGAAGGCGGAGAACCTGCGCGACGGCCAGATGATCGGCATGGTGGACGGCGGCAATGCGAAGATCATCGTGAAGGATGGAAAAGTGATGATCAACGACGCGAACGTGGTGGCCAGCGTGCCCGCCAGCAACGGCATCGTGCATGTCATCGACAAAGTGATCTTCCCCCTGAAATAGACCGTAACGCCAGCGCGGCCTGAACAGGGTCGGACATGTTGGTGAAAGTCGGCAAAGGCGCTCGCGAGGGCGCCTTTGTCGTTGATCAGAGCTTGCCCTTCAGGAAAGCCTCCCCGGAACCAAGCTCCCGGCCCAGATCGCGGATACGCGTGGTGGCCAACACGCCCTTCAATCGCTCGCGCACTTGCTCCACCTGGTGGTGGATCGGGCATGGCTTACGGGCGTCGCACCTCGGAAAGCCGAGCGCGCAACCCTTGAAAAGGGCGTCATCGTCGATGGCGGTGACCACCTCGCCGAGCTCCAGGGATCGCGCCTTGGTGGGTTCGATATCAAACCCTCCGCCGGGGCCTTTCACGGAACGGAGGATCCCGGCGCGCACCAGCTTCTGGAGGACCTTGGCCATGAAGGCTTCCGGCGCCCCGGTCTCGTCCACGATCCTGTTGAGCGTCCATCGCCCACCTTCCGCCTGGTGCGAGGCGATCAGCACCGTTGCACGGATGGCGTACATGCAAGCCTTGGAGAACATCGTCGGCGAAACTAGCAGGGCCGCGATGCTGCGCGGGTAACGATCATCATGCTGAAGGGCTACTACGCCGGAACTGACGAAAGTCAATCGGCCCGATGACCGCACTCATCCGCAGGCCGGTCGCCTGACGGGAGTTTCGTGCCCGAAAGCCATAGGACTGATGAGCGTCATCTTCCTCCTGATCACCGCCAGCACGTTCGTTGCCGGTGTGTTCCTGGTGGCCTTCATCTGGGCGGTGCGTCGCGGTCAGTTCGATGATGACCTGTCGCCGGCGGTGCGCATCCTCAACGACTACTCACCCCCGGCCGCGGCCAGCGCGGGACCAAGAAGCCCTCTCCCGGAGAGAGCGGCGAATACGCCCAACGAAACCATCCTCACCCCCAACCCCTCTCCGAGGGAGAGGGGAGCAATCCAGTAACTGATGACCGAGCGATTCCAATACGACAACCGCATCGTCAAGAACTTCCTGTTCGTCACCATCATGTGGGGCGTGGTGGGGATGCTCGTGGGCCTCACGGCCGCATTGCAGATGGTGATCCCGGGTATGAACTGGACGGAGTACTTCTCCTTCGGCCGGGTGCGCCCCTTGCACACCAACGCGGTGATCTTCGCCTTCGTGGGCAACGGCATTTTCGCCGGGGCCTACTACAGCATGCAGCGGCTGTTGAAGACGCGCATGTTCAGCGATGCGCTGAGCAAGATCCATTTCTGGGGTTGGCAATCGATCATCGTTCTCGCCGCGATCACCTTGCCGCTGGGCATGACGAGCGGCAAGGAGTACGCCGAGTTGGAATGGCCCATAGACATCCTGATCGCGCTGATCTGGGTGGTGTTCGGCATCAACATGATGGGCACGATCCTGAAGCGCCGGGAGCGGCACCTGTACGTGGCCATCTGGTTCTACATCGCGACTTGGGTAACAGTGGCGATGCTGCACATCGTGAACAGCATCGAGCTGCCGATCTCCCTTACCAAGAGCTACAGCTGGTACGCGGGTGTGCAGGACGCGCTGGTGCAGTGGTGGTACGGGCACAATGCGGTGGCCTTCTTCCTCACCACGCCCTATCTGGGGTTGATGTACTACTTCCTGCCGAAGGCGGCGAACCGGCCGGTATACAGCTACAAGCTCAGCATCATCCACTTCTGGGCGCTCATCTTCATCTACATCTGGGCGGGCCCGCACCACTTGTTGTACAGCGCGCTGCCTGACTGGGCGCAGAGCTTGGGGGTGGTGTTCAGCATCATGCTGATCGCACCGAGCTGGGGCGGCATGCTGAACGGCTTGCTCACGTTGCGCGGCGCATGGGACCGTGTGCGCGAGGATCCCGTGCTCAAGTTCTTCGTGGTGGCGGTAACGTGCTACGGCATGGCCACATTGGAAGGTCCGCTGCTCAGCCTGAAAAGCCTGAACGCGATCGCGCACTTCACGGACTGGATCGTGGCGCACGTACACATCGGTGGCTTGGGCTGGAACGGCTTCATGACCTTCGGCATGGCCTACTGGCTGGTGCCGCGCCTGTTCGGAAGCAAGCTCTACTCCGTGAAGCTCGCCAACATGCACTTCTGGCTGGGCACGCTGGGCATCATCTTCTACGCCATCCCGCTCTACTTCGCGGGCTTCTTCCAGAGCCTGATGTGGAAGCAGTTCACGCCGGACGGGTACCTGGTATACAAGAACTTCCTGGACACGGTACTGGAGATCAAGTACGCGTACTGGCTGCGCGCGCTGGGCGGCACCATCTACATCACCGGCGTGTTCATCATGGTGTACAACCTGGTGAAGACGGCGAAGGCCGGCAAGCTGATCGCGAACGAGGATGCGGAAGCGCCCGCGTTGGAGAAAGCAGCCGTGGTGAGTGAAGGCGGGCACTGGCACCGGTGGATCGAGCGCCGCCCCATCCAGATGCTCGTAGCGAGCCTCGTGGTGGTGGCCATCGGTGGCATCCTGGAGATCATCCCCACCTTCCTGGTGAAGACGAACATCCCGACGATCGCGAGCGTGATGCCCTACACGCCGCTGGAACTGCACGGCCGGGACATCTACGTACGGGAAGGCTGCTACACCTGCCACTCCCAGATGATACGTCCGTTCCGCAGTGAAACGGTACGCTACGGCGAGTATGCGAAGGCGGGCGAGTTCGTGTACGACCATCCGTTCCAGTGGGGCAGCAAACGCACGGGGCCCGATCTGCTGCGCGAAGGCGGAAAGAACCCGGACAGCTGGCACTACTACCACATGTTCGACCCCACCAGCACCAGCCCCGGATCGCTGATGCCCGCATACCCGCACATGTACGAGAACCTCTTGGACACGAGCACCACGCGCGCCAAGATCGAGGCGATGCTCACCTTGGGCGTACCCTACGACAAGAAGCCCTATGGCCCTGACTTCCCGGCACAGGCGAACGCCCATCTGGTGGCCCAGAGCAACGAGATCCTCGTGCGCCTCAAGAAAGAAGGGATCGAGGCCATGGGCGACCGGGAGATCATCGCGCTGATCGCCTACCTGCAACGCGTGGGCACGGACATCAAAGCGAAGCCCGCTGGACCCGTCGCCGCCAAACCCTGATCCCCATGCTCAAGTTCATCAAACACCATCTGGACACGATCGCCGGGATCGACATCTACCCGGTGCTCTCCTTCATCGTGTTCTTCCTCTTCTTCCTCGGCGTGCTGTTGTGGGTATTCACCGTTCGCCGCTCACACATCGAACACATGGCGGCACTGCCCATCACGCCGGACG
>JAGODO010000180.1 GCA_017998165.1 Flavobacteriales bacterium
GGTCTCCAGCGCTTTCGGGCCGGTGAGGAAGTTCGTGCTGCCCAGCACGGCTTTCTGCGTCTCGTCGTTCAGCAGGTAACCGAACTCGCCGTTCACGGTGTACTCGCCGTCCGGCTGGGCGTTCGCGCGCAGCTTGTACACCACCTTCAGTTCCTTGGCGGCGGGCAGGTTCAGCCACACGAACTTCACGATGCGGTCCTGCGCCGTGAAGATGGCCTCGCTGCTGTTCTTCTCCAACGCGGTGAAGCCTGCGGGTATGGTCTCCTGCAGCTTGCCGAACCCGCGGATATCGCCTTTGTTCACGACCACTTCCACCAGCATCTCCGTTTCGGTGATCGCCGAAATGGACCGCGTGCCGGACACACCACCAGCGCCTTGCTGGGGGGCGATGCCGGATTCGCTCACGACCTCCGCTTCCTTGATGGGCGCACCGCCACCGGCGAAGGTCACATCGTTCGAGTTGTCCGGGATCGTAGGAGCGCTCGCGGTGGCGCCGGGCGACGGTGCTGTGCTGTTGTCCTGGGCCACGGTACCGCCGGTGATGGTCACGCTCGTGGTGGCGAGGTCTTCCGTCTTGCGCTCGTTGTCCTCGATGTAGGAGAACTTGCCGTTGATGGGCATGCTGCCGGTGGCATCGCTCGCAGCGCCCAGCGTATAGCTCACTTTGAACTGCGGCTGGTTGGGCAGGGCCATCCAGATGAACTTCGCCTTGCCGTCAGCGAAGGTGAACGAAGCGCCCTTGGTTTCGATGGCGGTCGCGCTCAGTCCCTCCGGCAGGTCGATCTGCAGTTTGGCGAAGCCGTTCAAGGTGCCCTTGTCGATGGTCACCGTCACCTTCACTTCGGTGCCCGCCTGCATGGTGGCCGGCGTTTCATGCGTGATCACCACGTTGGTGAGGAAGAACGCGTTGAACAGCAGGATGCCCGAGAGGTTCAGCAGCGTGAGGAATTTGATCATGGCCAACAGGTTCGGTCCGAGCGGTTTCTATCGGGCCGAAACTACCCGGGGCCCCACCCGCGCGAAGCCCGCGCCGATCGTGATCCGTCAACAGGGACGTGTGGACAGTGGACAAATGAAAAACGGCCCCTGACGAGGCCGTTCTTCCAAGCGATGTATCGCGCTCAGCGCTCGTTCACTTTCACGGCGCGCTTCACGATGGTGTTGCCGTCCACGATGAAGGCGATGAAGTAACTACCGGAACTCAGGCCCGATGTGTTCCACTCGTAGGTGTGTTCACCGGCATTGGTCCGTTCCTCACGGAGTACGTCAATGCTTCGTCCATCCTCGGCGCTCACCTCCAAACGCGCACGGCCTTCTTGGGCCATGAAATAACGCAACGTGGTGCTTGTGGTGAAGGGATTCGGCGCGATCGTGAGGCGCTCGGTGCGCAGGTCGTTGCTCGCGGCTATTGGAGCTGAAGAGCGTTGGCCGCCATCACTGGAACAGCAGGCGGCGAGTTGCTCTTGGAGCTGATCTATCCGTGCATTCTGCTGTTGGATCGCAGCAATCGCCAACGGGAGCAAGTTGGCCTGAGACATGGCTTTGAAAGATGCCTCTTCAGACACTTGTTCTCCGTCGGCGTCGGTGATCGCTGGTTGTATCACATCCCTGACCATGTTGGGGAATACCTCAGCATATTCCTGGGCCAAGAATCCGTATTGCTCACCGGTCGGCAGGTTCAGTTGCGGATAGGCATCGGTCTCATAGGTGTATCGTTTTGGTCGCAGGGACATTACTTGGCTCAGCGGGTCCTCTATGAGATCAATGTTGGTTTTGAGGTTCTGATCCGATGGTGTCCATGCGTTAGCTGTGGTGAATGAAGGACCGACGAGGTAGGCCGCCCAGTTCGTTGATCCGCTGGGACCTGTTGCGGTAGCATAGATCCCATAGTTCGTCGCGCCATTCGCACCCGATGCGTATATCCCAGAGTTTACAGTGCCTGTACCGCTGCTACTGGCCGTCGCGTTCACCCCCCATGTCTCCGAGCTGCCGTCCCGACCTTGTGCGATCAGCCCATAGCTCTTGGTAGCTGTCGCGCTTCCGGAGATCTTCATTGAACGCGCGCGCAGACCGATGCTTTGGCCGATAGTGTATCCATCCCCCTCCCACACGGCATTGGCATACCCGCCAAAGTTCGAGCCTACCTGTGCTTGAGCCCAGCTCTCACCCCACATACCGTATGTGGCATTCACGGGGTTATGGTTCACGACACTACCATGAGTACCGAAGACATCGTCGACGGTGCCTCCGTCTACCACGACGTTGCCCCTGGTTCCATAGGCCGTTCCGAAATAACCGGCTGATGCATCCACGGAGCCATAAACACCGGCTACCTGGCCATCTTCAGAATCGGCAGCATCATAGTCCAAGTTCACCGCACCGATCACGCCCGTGCCGCCCAAGCTCACACTGTTCACCGTGCTGGCCACGCCGGTGCCATACTCCATGTTGGTTGTATTTTGAGGGCTGACCTCTGTAGTGATGCCCGTGTTCGCCCCGGTTGTCGAACCGAGATAGATGTTGCGTAGCCCACCAACAGAGCCGGAAGTACCCTTCTTATGCCAGATATCCAATTTGTAGATGGGCGATGGGGTTCCGATCCCCACGAACTCCAGACTGTCCGGGCAATCGGGATCCACTGCTCCTGTGGCTGTGTATACATGGTTAGGCCCTGGAGCAGGATCCATGCGCCATTCGCAGTCGGCGAGGTTCAACGTGGTGGCATTCCGCCAATGCAGGCGCCCATTCCCGTCGCTCATGACCACTCGCGATAGCGTATCGTTGCGATACTCTGGCACCAGTCTTTGAATGCGGATGGTCCGGTTGAGCACGTCCAAACGCTCTGTCGGATCGCTGCCGTCAGCAGTGAAGTCCCCGATCCCGACATAGCCATTGTCCGGCCGTTCCGGCCAGAGTTGCATGAACTCGAGTCCGTCATAGGTCGCAGCCCCCGTGGTCGCACCGGCATCGGGCGTGGTGGTGTAGGTGAAACGGATCCGCTGGCGGAGCGGGTCGGTCAGGTCACTATCACCGGCGCTGATCAGCAGGTCGCTGTGGCCGCGCGTGTAGTTCCAGGGCTCTTCATGATCGCCTTCGTAGTACCGATGGCCCACGTAGCCCATGTCCTGGTTGCCGGTGAACAATACGCCATTGCGCCAATACGGCCGCCATGGGGCTTCCTCACTGCCATCCTTGTCTACCAATTGCAGGCGTGCTCGGGATGGCATAGTCTGCGTTCCCGAAATGCCATCATCGCGGATGCCCAGTGAAGCAAAGCCATCGCAACGAAGGCTGTAGGTGTTCACAGGATCCTGCAGGCCGTTTGCTCGGAGCATGAAGCCGTCGGTTTCAGCGTTCTCAAGCCATAAAATCCCTGGGATGACCGGATCATTCGGTTGCGGGGCCTGAACGGCGAACCAATTGTATTGGCTGCCATGATAAAGGCGGCCGATCTCGATGGTGTCATCCGGCGTAACGTCATCCTCATGCCGTACCATGCTCCAGTTCTGCCTTCTTCCATCGCCGATGTCCGTTCGGAATGTACAGTATGAAGCGGGAGTAAACGCATCAGGGACAGGGATGTAGTCGCCACGAACGAAAAGAGAGGCACGATACAAAATTGAGTTATCCCCCAACGTCACTGACTGTGGACTGATGCCGGGATCCAAGTGTACGTTGCCCAGAATTGTGTTGTCCCAAGGTTGTGCCCACAGGACATTCGATGACGCCAGACCGAGTAGTGCGGTCAACAACCCGACTCTGTTTCTCATTGGTCGTAGTGTTAGGGTGAAACATGCATGATCCGAATGGCATTGTGCCATCCCATGGTATCGAAAAGGCTCAGGACATAGAGCCCATCCTGAAAATCGGTTGTAGTCAATGAGATTCTTTTATCTCCACCATGAAAGTCGATGGATCGCACTAGTCTACCCCCTGCGTCCCATAAGCTCAAAGTCCCGGATCTGAGTTGGGCTGCATTTATAACGACATCCAAGCGATCGCTGAATGGGGAAACGACGTGCCATGCAGTCAAACCAATTGACTGGTCCATACCATTGTGGATGTTACATCCGTTCGACGCCGTCGAGACACACACCTCGTCCACGAACACATACGCTGCATCAACTTCTGCAGTGGAATCAATTAGTACTGGCGCACTCAATGAGTCCTCAAAAAAGTTCCCAATCGTGATGAACCTGTAGGCGGAATCTGGAATGTAGGTACTGGTGAGTTCGTGCCATTCCATCGTGTCCGTGAGCACTTCATCGAAGTATAGATGAGCTGAATTGGGGTATGAGGATTGTGGCCAGGGAAATGGCTGTGTGCTCAAACGCAAACCTATACCCCTCGTGGTCCATTTCGTTGTGTAGTCATGGTCGCTTCCAAAGCCTCCAAGGGCGACTTGTATGGAAAGCTGGACTGGAACCCCAATCTCCAGACTGTTCGTTAGCTCGGCTTCAATCAACTCGCGATAGAAGGGAACGTCACCATTGAAAGTCACTAAACCGGCATATCCACTTCCACCAGCCGCCGCTTGATAACCTAGCCAGTTGGATGGCACGCCTAAATCGAAACTATCCCTACACTCATTGAAGTAGTCGGGTGAAGCCGATACAACACTCCAGCCCACGATGTTGTCGTAGAACTGGCTGATGTCATCCGGACAATATATGTATTGCTCAAAGCTGCCGTTCGGCACGAGGTTCTGTGCCTGAGCCGCAGACCCGAGCACGAGCGAGAGGAGCACTGACAACCTTTCCATGTGGGCGTTGCCGAAGCTACGCCAAACGTCTGCGCTCTACCGCCCTTCGTCCCGGAAGAAGTCGATCGTGTGCAGGTCCACCAGATGCACCTCGGCGAAGTACTGGTGCAGGATATCGGTGAAGGGGATGCCGAGCCTGGCCATGCGCATGGCGCCTTCCTGGCAGAGGCCCACGCCGTGCCCGAAGCCGCGGCCATCGAAGACGACGTCATCGCCGTTCGGCCAGATGGTGAAGAGCGCGGAGTTGAACTTCATGTCCGTGCGCACCTGTTCCAGAGGGATGAGCGGATGTGCGCCGTCGATGTAGAGCGAGCGGCATTCCGGCGCGAACGCGGTAACGGCACGGACGGAGTTGCTGTCAGCGAGGTCGAGCGCGTAGGTGCGGTGCAGGTAGTCGAGCCATTTCACGCGGGGCATCGTCTTGCGCCAGGTAGCGTGCGGCTGCTGGCGGCAGAAGGTATCGATGGCGCTCACGAGGTAGCGCTCGCTCTTGCTCCACACGTCCTCGGCGTTCATCGTTTCGCCGCCGCAGTTGCTGTGGAAGGTGGCGTGGATCGGTTTTATCTCCGCGTCCACGACCACCAGGTCCTTCGTGGCGCGCACGGCCTGCTTGATGCTGTCCAGCTTGCAGATGCCCTTGTACACCTGGCAGTGCGTGCCATCGCACACCCCGAAGCCCTCCGGCAGATGTCGGCGCGCGGCGGTGATCGCATAGGTGCGGCAACTCACCGCCTGTAACTTGTAGTACTCCAGTCCTTTGTTGTCGCCGGCTTCGCTCTGCACCACGCCGGCGACGTAGTCCTCGATGGGTACTTGGTTCACCACCAGGAGCCCATCACCGGCGCGCGTGATCTCGATGCTTCCCGGATAATCGCGTTCGATCGCCGGCTTGCCGAGACTGCTCACGCGCAGCAGCCCGCGAGCGGAAGAGCGCAAGGTGATCCGCTTCGCCGCAGGGAATTTCTGGGACAAGGACTTCGCGACGAGTTGCCCGTCACTCAGCGCAATGCGCAGTGCGTCCTTGGCGGTGAGTTCGCCGGCTTTTTCGCCATCGATCAGCACGGTGAGCGGGCCAACGGTGCTCATCACGAGCACCTGCTTCAATTCGACGTTGCGCAGGATGCCGGCATTCACCACGGCATCCTGCGCGGAAAGAGAGAGTGCGAGAAGGCCGATAGTGGCGGCGGACAATGAGCGGAACATCGGGCGCAAACGTACCCGCGCCCGGAAAGGTTCATCCCGCCGTGGGACGCAGACTTTTCCACAGCCGGTCGGCGGTACGCGCCGAGGCCCCCGGCCCGCCGAGCTTCTCGCGCAGGGCGTTCAGGTCATTGATCATCCGGTCTCGGTAGGCCCCGTCGTTCAACAGGCGGCCGAGTTCCTGGCGGATGGCCTCGGCGTTCATGTCCTGCTGCACGAGTTCGCGCACCACCTCCCGGTCCATGATCAGGTTCACCAGGGAGATGAACTTCACCTTCACCAGGCGCCGTGCGAGCCACACATTGATGGCGCTGCCGCTGTAGCACACCACCTCGGGCACGCCGAAGAGCGCGGTCTCCAACGTGGCGGTGCCGCTGGTCACCACGGCCGCCTTGGCCTGCCGCAGCAGGTCGTAGGTCTTGCCCGTAACGAGTTCCACGCGGGCATCGCCGATCAGTTGCCGGTAGAAAGCCTCAGGCACCGAAGGCGCGGCCGCTACGACGAACCGTTCGTTCGGGAAGTGCTTCGCGGCGTCGAGCATGATAGGCAGCATGCGGATGATCTCTTGTGTGCGGCTGCCAGGAAGCAATGCGACCGGCGCGTTTCGGTGGTGCTCAGGGAACCCCTCTCCCCGGGGGAGGGGCAGGGGTGAGGGCGCATTCATCTCATCCAGCAACGGATGGCCCACGAAGTCCACGTCCACGCCGCGTTGCGCGTACCAATCCTTCTCGAAGGGCAGGATGCAGAACATGCGGTCCACGGCGCGCTTCACGATCGCGATGCGGTTCTCCTTCCACGCCCAGAGCTGCGGGCTGATGTAGTAGAACACCTGGATGCCTTGTGCCTTCGCCCAATCCGCGATGCGCAGGTTGAAGCCGGGATAGTCGATGAGCACCACGGCATCCGGCTTGAACGCGGCGATGTCCTCCTTGCAGCGTTGGATGTTGCGCAGGATGGTGCGCAGGTTCATGATCACCTGCGTGAAGCCCATGAAGGCGAGCTCGCGGTAGTGTTTCACGACTTCGGCACCGGCAGCGCTCATGCGGTCACCGCCCCAGGCCCGGATCGTAAGTGGCAAGTGAGAAGTGGCAAGTGGAAAGTCTGGCGCAGACCGGCTATCGGCCGGTGAGGATCCGCCCGACTTTCCACTTTCCACTTGCCACTTCTCACTGAGCCGGAAGAGTTCGGCGATGAGGTTCCCCCCATGCAGGTCCCCGCTGGCCTCTCCGGCGATGACGTACAGGCGACGCCCCATCAGAAGAGGAAGGCGATGACGACGATTGCGTACAGGAGCATGGCGGCGATGACGCCCTTCATGCTCTTCTCGTAGCCGAGGCGATCGAAACCGAAGAACAAGAATGCGTCGGCGATCAGGCTGAGCGAGATGATCTGCGAGCGGTATTCGCC
>JAGODO010000181.1 GCA_017998165.1 Flavobacteriales bacterium
TCGCATGGTGAATTTGTACTCGAAGCCTTGGTTTGGTGTGAAGCGCAGGGTTACCGTATCCTGCTGGAAGGGCATGGCCTCCGCGCGGTGTGGAGGGGCACTTCCGTGCATCGTCTTTGTTGACTTAAGGCGGGTGAAGTGCAGGAGGTTGCCAATGCCCGTTGGGTCGATGCCGTATTCCGCAGGCAGCACGACCACCACCAGAACGAGCAGTGCACCGAGGATCGCGACGGCGCTTGCGCGAAGGATGGCTTTCCTGGAGGGTTGCAGCGGATGGGACTGGTCGGGCTCACTCATTGTTCAACTGGTGAAGAGTCCGGTGAGCTGGTATCCGATGAGGAGGAAGCCGCCGGCCATCAGCAGCGTATTGGTGACGAACGCGTGCCGCAGGAAACCGGTGCGCGTGCGCCAGAGCGTGAGCGCGATGAGGATGGCGGAGAGCGCGAGCACTTGGCCGATCTCCACCCCGATGTTGAAGCTGATGATGTTGGTCAGCAGGCCGTCGGGCGAAAGGCTGAGCTCCTGCAATTTGGTGGCCAGCCCGAAGCCGTGGAAGAGCCCGAAGACCAGCACGGCCCATCGCGTGTCAGGCTGCACGCCGAAGAAGCGCACGAAGCCGCCCATGTTGTCGAAGGCCTTGTACACGACGGAGAGTCCGATGATCGCATCCACGATGTACGCGTTGGCGTGCAAGCCGCCGAGCACGCCCGCGAGCAGCGTAAGGCTGTGCCCGAGCGTGAAGAGGCTCACGTACACGGCGACATCCTTCAAGCGGTAGAGGAAGAAGATGACGCCGATGAGGAAGAGCAAATGGTCGTATCCGGACACCATGTGCTTCGCGCCCAGGTAGAGAAAGGCGACCACGGCGGCGCCCTCGTTGTTGGCGACGAACGAAGCGTCAGCGCCGGAGACGCCGTGCGCCAAGGCGCTGCCCGGCAGCATGCACGCGGCGGTCGCGAGCACCGCGATGGGCCATTTCATGCAGGTCGCCATTTGCACGATCCGGTGGGCTCCACTTCAATGCTCCATCATCGCCACGCGCTGCGTGAGTTCATGATAGCAGAGCACATCATCCGCGAAGCAATGGATCACCATGCTCTTGCGTGAAACCGCTGAACCTGTCACGCCGGCCCCTGAGCCGGTGATCTTCTTGCCGCCGTGCAGCAGGTTGGCGTGCCAGAAGAGCACATCACCGGGCTGCGCGTGGAACTCGCGCGCTTCGAAATGGCCCTCGGCGATCGACTTGTCCACGGCTTCCTCATAGCGCGCGTAGGCGTCCTCGCCGATCACGAAGCGGTTGCCGCCGTGGTCGTAGGAACTGTTCAGCAGGTAGGGGAGTTTGTGGCTGCCCACGTGGTAGATGAGCGGGCCGTTGTCCGCGGTAATGGGTTCCAGCGCGATCCACGCGGCGGTCATGTAGCCCAGCGGGTGCGTGGTCATGTGGATGCTGTCGCTGTGCGCGTGCTGCTCGCTGCCGGTGAGGAAGTTGATGCTCTGGAACACCTTCACCTTCTTGCCGAGGAGGAAGTCCATTACGTCCAGTATGCGGCGGTCGTGTACATATTTCCGCAGCAGCTCGCTGTGGTGGAAGGCGAACATGATCTTGCGCCCGGTGAAGTTGAAGTCCACCACTTTATCGTTGATCAGCCGGTCGATCTCCGCGTTCATCGCCGCGACTTCCTCCGGTTTGAACAGTCCGCGCAGGACCACGTAGCCATCGGACGGCCAATGCGACAAGGCCTCCTGCGTAGCGGTATCAAAGCGCTGGAAACCGGGATGCGCTTTCATCCGCTCCACGGCTCCTCCACTGTCCAGCCAGGGCGCTTCGCCGCTGTGCTTCGGCAGTTTCTCGCTGCTGATGGGCATCAGCACGCTTTGCTTCACACCGTACTTCTTGTACATGGCCTCGGCATGGCGCAGCTTCTTCCGGTTGAAGAGGTTCAGCAGCACGTAGCCGGCCTTCCAAGTGCGGAGGGCGCCGTAGTATTTATCGAGCGCGTGGCGCAGGGACATGGACCGCTAAAGTAGCCGCGCTGTGGAAGCCCTCGTGCTGGGGCATCGTGGCCGATCAAGCACCAGCCGTGGTCGATCGTTGTGCCACCTTGCTGGTCGCCCACACGAACAGCGCGCCCATCAGCCCGAACCCGACCAAGGTCCACAGGAGCTGGCCACCGAAAGTGCCGTGTGGGATCATGGCTTCTCCTGCGAAGTGGAGGCCGAAGACGATGAACGGAAGGGCCACGAGGTAGGTGATGCCGCGCTGCGCGTTCAGCACGGGATGCCAGGCGATGAACTGGCTTACCGTAACAACCAGAGCGACGCTCGCGCTGGTGAGCGCAGGGCTCCAACCGAATGTGGGGCCCACACGCAAGGTGAGCAGGCCCGCTACGAAAGCGGCGAGCTGGAAGAGCAGCGCGGCGGACCAGGTATCATGTGAGGCCAGCGAGGAGCGCGCAACGACCGCACCGCAGCCCCAGAGCGCGGCGCCCAAGGGAAGCACCAGGGCCAAAGCGTGCAGCACGTTGCGGGGATCGACCGGCGCACCATGTGGTGCGAGCAGGCGCAAGAGGGCGACGGACAGGAGCGTCGCCAGCAGACCGAGGGCTGCCCAGCACAGGGGAAGCAGGAACCAGCGCGAAGGGTTGGCCGGTGCGAGGGAAATGGGGAACGGCGGGATCTCCTCCTTGGGTTGCGCGGGTCCACCGGTGGCGACCGTGCCGCGCCCGAAGCGGTCGATCAGGGAAATGAGCTGCCTGGCGTGCGTGTCGAAATCGCGGGCACCGTCCAGTCGGATGTTGTTGCGCGCATGGAGGGCGTGCATCTCCGGTGGCAACTCGTCCAGCGGGGGCAATTCCGCGCCGCCGATCAGCACGGGCACCACATAGATGCCGCGTTCGAGCGCAGTGGCCACCTCCTGGCGCACCAGGTCCCGGGCCTCCAACAGGCGGTTCCGGTCCTGGCCGGCCCATTTCGGGCCGACGATCACCAGCATGGTGCCGCACTGCGCGAGGGCCTTGTTCAGCTCCTGCCGGAAGTCCAGCCCGGCGGGAATGCTGTCCAGGTCGCGGTACACGCGTTTGCCGCCGAACACCGTGGCCAGCCGGTCGCGGATGCGGCCGGTGATGTCGATGGAATCATCGCGCCGGTAACTGATGAAGATCGGTTTGACCGGGTGGGTATGGATGGGGATCCGCATGCTGAGGGATGCGAAAAATAGAAAGTTGACAACAGGTTGTTGATGATCCGATATATTCGGCCGTCCACCAATACTGAGGATCTTACATGCGAAGTGTTTCAGCTGCGCTCGCCCTGCTGGCCTGTGCGGCATTCTGTGGGGCGCAGGACCCCGTGATGCAGGTGGCTACATGGGGGTTTGCCCACGTTCCCAACGCCGATGCGGATGATGTTCGTGAAGCGGCCATGCTCACGGGCATCACCAATGAACTGTTGTCACGCAACTCGAGGATCGCCGTGATCAACCGCACGGTCGACGAGCTGATCGACAAGGAGCGGAACGAGCAGATGAACGCCGAATACATCCGAGGCAAGATCGCCCAGCAAGGCAAGGCTTCCGGAGGCACTCAGCAATTGACCGGATACGTGAATTCGTGCAACATCACGGAGCAGACCAGCACCGGGAAATACGGGACGACCACATCCTACAACGCATCGGTCACGTTTGAGATCTCCATGGTCGACCAGTCCACCGGCCAGAACATCGGCCGGTCCAAGAGTTGCACCGTGAAGGGGAGCAGCGGGTTGTTCGGTGGATCAGGACCGGATGGCGCATTGGAGATGGCCAATCGCCGCGCGAAGAAATTGATCGCCAATTGGCTGATGACGGTGTTGCCCACGGATCTCAAAGTGTTGAAAGTGGCGGATTCGACCGGCAAAGGCGTTCCGACCCGGCTGCTCGTGAAGGGCGGTCAGGATATCGGCATGACCAAGGGTGAGGACCTGTTGATCGTGGAATTCGAGATGCTGGATGGTGTGGCGGTGGAGAACACCATCGCCGAACTGAACGTCACGGAGGTGAAGGCGACGAGTTCCGAATGCAAGATCCGCAAGGGTGGCGACGACTACAAGGCCAAGCGCGCCGCGAACGCGGAACTGAAGATCCTGTTCAAACCCGATAAAGAGTAGCGATGCGCACACCGTTCCTGAGGTCCGTTCTCTTCTTGGTCGTCCTTTCAGCGGCACGGACCGCCGCATTCGCGCAGCCTTTTTCGCATTCGGTGCATGCGGCGAGCATCGACGACCCCTCGTTGACCACGCCCATTGGCATGGTGTGGATCCAGTCCACGGGCTTCGGGAAGAAAGAGGTGATCGCCCAGTTGGATGCCGAGAAGGCCGCTATGGAAACGCTCGTCTTCCAAGGTGTGGCGGGCACGCAGTTCGCCATGCCCTTGGTGGCGGATGAGAGCGCCTCCCGCAGGGACCACGCGGATTTCTACGCGGGTTTCTTCGAACAGCAGGGCTTCCGCGCGTTCGTGAACAAGACGCAGACCACCGAGGCGCTCACCAAGTTCAAAGGCGGCAAGAAGATGGGCACGCGCGTGCTCGTAGACGTGAACGGCCTGCGGAAGCACTTGGAGGACAAGGGCATCATCAAGAAATTCGGTATGTAACCACCACCACCCATGATACGGAGCACAGTACTGTCGTTCGCCACGCTCGTGGCCTCATTCGCATTCGGGCAATCATTGCCCTTGTCTCCCAGCCCTTGCGGCGAGATCGTCGTCGCCAAGATGAGCGTGATGGTGATGCCGCGCGTATCCGAGGGAGAAACGCCGAGGAAGATCTGGGACAGCAAGCCCGATGACCGCATCGCTGTGGCCAAGGTGAAGGAGTTCTTCCAAGGCCGCGGATTCCAGACGGTGGATTTCGAGACCAAGCTGAAATCAGCGGAAGAGACCAAGGTGCTCACCCTGGAGAATGCCAGTGATCACCGCTTGGAGATCATGCGGTACAGCGGTGCGGAGATCATTGTTGAGGTCGATATGACCTGGCAGGAAGAGAACGGGTTGAGCCACGCCACCATCGTACTGAAGGCCAGCGAGGCAAGCAGCGGCCTGGATATGGGCACCACCACCGAAGGGAGCAACTTGAACAAGTCGGCCGATAAGGCCTACCATGCCATGGGCGCGGTGGAGAACCAGGCGGACAAATTCCTGAACCAGATGCAGTCGAATTTCGCGCGCCTCGATACCGAAGGCCGACCGATCACCGTGAACGTTACCTTCTCACAAGGCTCGACCTACAACGCCGACAGCGAGGTGGCGGCGAAGGATGACGACCCGCTCAGCGATGTGATCATCGATTGGATGCGCGACAACGCCTTCAAGCACAGCATTCAGAACCCGAACAGCGGCCCGGCCGGGATCGACTTTCCGGAAGTACGCATTCCCCTGCGGAACATGGACACCTGCCAGGGCTACCTCACGAACGACTTCACCAAGGCCTTCCGCAACTACATGAAGTCGATCAATATCCCCATCAAGGCCGTCACCAAGGGCAACAAGATCATCGCAACCGTCCAATAGTCACCCATGCGCACAGCACTCTCCATTTTGGCGGCGGTCTCGTTCATCGCTCCTTTCGGGTCCGAAGCACAGACCACCGACGCTGGCCAGGTCTGCATCTACGTGGACAATGTGCCGGGCATGAACCCGTGGATGGCCGAAGCCAGCAAGGAGCGGCTGCGCTCCAAACTGGTGACCGTGGCCTCCAAGAGCGGTGTGGTGCATGTGGGCCTGAGCAGCTTCCTGCTCTATCCGCAGGTGGACATCGTGGATGTTACGGTGACGGATGCCGGCATGAAGCCGATCACCGTGGCGAAACTGGATGTGAACCTGGCCATCGCCCGCCTGGACCGCCTTGACGCCCCGCTGAGCAAACCAGGCACCATCTTCAACAGCATGACGGTGCAGCTGATCGGCACGGGGAACGACACGACCGCTGCGGTGAACGATGCGATCGGGAAGATCCAAGCGAGTGACAAGCGCTTCGGGACCTTTCTGCAGGATACGAAGCAACGCATCATGGACTTCTACCAGGCGAACTGCTCGGAGGTGATCGCGGAGGCGGTGCGCTCGTATGACCTGCAGAACTATGCCATGTCCATCGCGCTGCTCTATTCGGTTCCGCAAGGCACGAGCTGCTACGAGGATGCCCGTGAGTATTCCGTGCGCGCCTACCGGGAGTACCAGAAGACCGAATGCCAGAAGAAGCTCATCCAGTTGAAGTCCACTTCGGTGATCATGAAAGGACCCGATGCCGATGCGAGAGCGAAACAACAGCAATACAACGAGGTGCTGAAGCTGGTGAAGAGCATGGACCCCACGGCGGAGGGCTGCTACGAAGAGGCCTACAACATGCTCAACAACCTGGCGGCCGACTTCGATGCGCAGAACAAGAAGAACTTCGACCTCGTGAGCAAGGTGGTGGACGACCAGGCCGAGGTGCAAAAGGAGATGTACAAGGCCATGGGCCAGGTGAACTCGCAGATGCAGCCGGGAGGCACCACCGTGGTGGTGGTGAAGTAGCTGGTGTGCTAACCACGAAGTTGGTTGACTGAAGATCTGCCACTATTTCTTCTTCATGCAAGGCGGAACGTGCACGGCGTAGCGGGCGCTACGGCGAAGCGTTCCAACGCAGCAGGAAGGAGAAAGAGGGGCGGAGATGGTCAATGAACTTCGTGGTTAGCACACTACCCGCCTTTCATCGGATCGAACAGGTCCACGGGCAGGCTCACCGGCTTACCTGAGGCCGCCGACTTCACGCTCACGCTGCCGCTCAGCTTGGCGCATCCATTGGATAGGGACAGCGTCCCGCTCAGGATGTTCGAGCCGGAACCGGGTACGGCCGTGAGGGATGTTCCCGATACGCGGAACGAACCGGTAACGGACATCGAGTTGATCTGGCCGATCGCGTGAACCCGACCTCCGCCTGAACCCGTGAACGTGAGCTTGTCGCGTCCCGGGGCGTGTTCGTTGAAGGTGATCCCGGAAAGGCTGCACGCGGCGGGCGCGGCCATTTCAACGGTCGGTGTGGTGCTGGTCTCGACAGGACGCACCTTGGTCGTGTCGGTCGTGTGGACCTTCGTGGTACGGGACGGGGTTTTGTGGGCCGTATCCTGAACGAGCACCTTGTGCGTGGTGTCCTGTGGTCGCGCCTCGGCAACGGATTCCACCTGGGGACGCGTTGAGAGCGCGGCATAGAGCACCCAAGCCGTGATGACGAGGGCGAGGAGGAGGAGGCGTTTCAACATCATCGTTTTCCGGGCGAACGTGGGATGATCAGGCGAAGATGATCAGCCGAACGATCCGAAGTGCTTACGGCTCCGCGATCTCTTTG
>JAGODO010000007.1 GCA_017998165.1 Flavobacteriales bacterium
CCACGGAGATCGCCTACGTCGCCGGCAAAAAGGACGGCATCACGCGGAAGTACGGCGAGAACGGTGAGTTGTTGAGCGAGGAAAGCTATGCCGCGGACGCGAAGAACGGGGACACCCGCACCTTCTACCCGGATGGCAAGGTGCATGAGACCATTCCCTTCAAGGATGGCAGGGAAGAAGGCAAGGCCTATGAATACGAGCAGGACGGGCGCATCATCACCATCTACGAATACAGGGCGGGTCTGCTGCGCTCGAAAGAGGTTCTGAACCGTTACGACGACAAAGGCTGGCGACAAGGGTTCTGGCGCGAGTACTGGCCCAATGGCCGTACCAAATGGGAGGGCAAGTTCGTGGATGACAAGCGTCAGGGGATCTTCAAGGAGTACGATGTGAACGGCACCTTGAAGACGATGGAGAAGTACGACCAGGACGAGGTGCAGAAGGACGCGGAGGAGGTGAAGCTGCTGGCCATCAAGAACACCTACCACAGTTCAGGAAAGGTGGCCACCATCGGCAGTTACTCCAAGGATGGCAAGAAGGAAGGGCTGTTCCGGAACTTCGATGGTGCGGGCAAGGCGACAACGGCTGCCATTTATCAAGGGGACCAGAAGATGAGCGAGGGTACCGTGAGCGATGTGGGGGCCCTGCAAGGCCATTGGATCGAGTACTACGGCACGAGCGAGAAGCGGGCGGAGGGAGAGTACAAGGACGGAAAGAAGGACGGGCCTTGGACCTTTTACCACCGCACCGGTGAAGTGGAACAGAAGGGTACCTATGTGAACGGCCTGCCGCAGGGCGAGTGGGTCTGGTTCTTCGCCGGTGGTGGTCGGCACCGCGAGGAGCACTACCGCAAGGGCAAGGAGGACGGTGCTTCCGTGGAATACGATACGACCGGCCAGGTGATCACCCAGGGTGAATACATCGATGGCCTGAAGGATGGCCAGTGGGTGTACCAAGTGGGTGACCACAAGGAGGTGGGTGCCTACAAGGACGGCTTGAAGGATGGCGAGTGGGTACACACCTACGAGAACGGCAAACGCAACTTCGTGGGCAAATTCAACAACGGCGAACCTGCCGGCAAGCACCGCTGGTGGTGGCCGAACGGTGAGCTCAAGATGGAAGGCAAGTACGTGGCCGGGCTCGCCGAAGGCGACTTCAACCATTACGATGAGGTGGGCCGGCTGATCATCACCATCCGCTACCGTGCGGGCGCGGAGATGAAACTGGACGATGTGAAGCTGCCCCCGCCCTATGAGCCCGGAGGCAGCGAAGAGTGACCGCCGCAGGGGCACCGCGCTGTAAGTTCACACCGTGGCCGAAGGATACAACCCCGACGTGCTCGCCAGCGAGGGCGCAGAACTGGCCAGCGCCTACCTGGAACTGAAGCAGCGCTATGACCACCTGGTGCGGAAGAACCTGGCCGGTGTGTTCCGCACCACGGTGCAGGGCCGCTTCGTGGAGTGCAACGACGCGATGGCCCGGATGCTGGGGTACAAGGACCGCGAAGCGTTGATGGCGGTGAAGGTCCAGGACCTCTACGCGGATGCCGGTGACCGTGAGCGTTTCCTCTCCGAGCTGAACGAGCGCAAACAACTGGTGAACTACGAGGCTGTGCTGAAACATGCCCAGGGACACCATGTGCATGTGCTGGAGAACGTTTCGATCAACGAGCCGCCGGACCGGCCAGCGACCATCGATGGAACGGTGATCGACATCACCGCTATGCGCCAGGCCGAGCAGGAGCAGAGCGCCTTGTTGAACAACTACCGGCAGCTGATGGACCGGGTGCGTGACGGCATACTCATCGTACGCGATGACCGGGTGCTGTACGCCAATCCCTCGGCCGAAGCGATCGCGCCCGACCACCAGTGGTTGGGCGCGCAGTTCCTGGAACGCGTTCATCCGGAGGACCGGCTGTTCGTCAAGGAAGCGATCGAACAATTGTCCCCGAGTTCGGCCTCCGGTATATCCGATGCGCGTATAGCGGCCGGCGCGGATACCTGGCGGGACATGCTCTTCAGCGCGTCAGCCCTGACGCATGAAGGACATCCGGCCGCGCAGGTGACACTGCAGGATGTCGGCTTGCATCGCTCGCTCGTCCATGAGCGCAGCCGGGCACGTATGGCCGAAGAGGTGAACGAGATCCTCCGGCACGAGATCGCCGAACATCGGCGCACGCAGGAGGCCCTGCGCCAAAGCCGCCGCTTCGCGCGAAGTCTGGTGGACAGTTCGCTCGATACGATCATCGCCGTGGACCAACAAGGCCGGATCACGGAGTTCAATCCCGCGGCCGTCATCAAGTTCGGCTATGAAGCCGATGAGGTCATGGGCCAGCGCACGGCGATGCTCTACGCCGATGATGATGAGTTCGCCCGCGTGCAGCGGGAAATGAACATGCACGGCGCGTTCGCCGGCGAAGTGGTGAACGTGACGCGCGATGGCCGAACCTTCACCTCTTTTCTCGCCAGCAGCCGCCTGTATGACGAGGATGGGAAGCTGCTGGGAAGCATGGGCGTGAGCCGGGACATCACCCAGAGCAAACGCGACCAGGAAGCGCTGCGAGCGAGCGAAGAGCGCTACCGGGACCTGTTCGAGAACGCCACCGACCTGATCCAGAGCGTGGACGCGGAGGGCGTTTTCCAGTACGCCAACGACACCTGGTGCGCCACCCTGGGCTACACGAAGGAGGAACTTCCCGCCCTGCGGCTGGAGGACGTGGTACACCCCGAAGAGCTGGAGCGCTACACGACGTGGAGAGGCCGGTTGCTGGCCGGGGAAAGCCTGGGGCCCATCACCACCCGCTTCAAAGCGAAGGACGGCCACACGGTGCATGTGCAGGGCAACAGCACGGTCCGGATCGTGGATGGCCAGCCGGTGGCCACCCGGAGCATCTTCCGCGACATCTCTGGGGAGCAGGCTGCGCGCGAGGAGGTACAGGAGCACGAGGCCAAGCAGCGCGCCCTGTTCGAGAGCAGCGAGCACATGTTCTGGACGGTAGACAGGCGCATCGCCATGACCAGTTTCAACAGGGGCTATGGCGACATGATCGAGCGCCTGTACGGCACACGCCCCGAACTCAACACCGACCCCCAGCAGCCCCGGAAGCGCTTCGCCAGCGATGAATACCACGCGTTCTGGGAATCAAAATACGCGGAAGCCTTCAGTGGCAAGGCCCTGCGTTTCGAGACCGACGTGCATGACGTGAAGGGCGAGCGCGTGTGCAACGAGATCTTCCTGAGCCCCGTGTTCGAAGCGGACGGCTCGGTGGAGGAGGTCTTCGGCATCGGCCACGAGATCACCGAGCAGAAGGAGGCGGAGGACCTGGTGCGCGAGCAAGCGGCGCGCCTCAAGGCCATTTTCGAGAACAGCGCCAACATGATGATCTGGACGCTGGACCACGACTTCCGGATCACTTCCATGAACGAGCATTTCGTGTTCAGCAATGAGCGCGCGATGGGCGTGTCGTTCAAGCTCGGCGACGACTTCATCCGGATGCTGACAGACCGTGTGGCGGACAAGCGCTACCAGTCCGTGGTGGACCGCTTCGCCGCGGCATTGAAGGGCAAACCGCAGCAGTTCGAGGTGGAACTGAAGAACCACAAGGGCCGTTCGCTCTGGGTGGAGAACTTCCTCAACCCCATCACCCTGGATGGCGAGGTGGTGGAGATCAGCTGTCAGGCGTTCGGTATCACGGACAAGAAAGAGAGCCAACGCAAGCTGCTGGACAGCCTGCACGAAAAGGAGGTGCTGCTGAAGGAGGTGCATCACCGCGTGAAGAACAACCTGCAGATCATCTCCAGCATCTTCAACCTGCAGAAGCAGTACGTGGACGACCATCCACGCGCCTTGGAACTGCTGCGTGACAGCCAGGACCGCATCCGCAGCATGTCCTTCATCCACGAGAGCCTTTACCAGACCAAGAACTTCAGCCATGTGGACCTGGCCACCTACATCGATGGCCTGACCCGGAACCTGATGATGAGCTACAGCCTCAGCGGCAAGGTGGAACTGGAAAAGGATCTGCAGCCCGTGGAGCTGGTGCTGGACCAGGCCATTCCCTGTGGTCTCATACTCAACGAACTGATCAGCAACTCGCTGAAACACGCCTTCCCGGGCGGGGCCGTCGGCCGCATCCACATCGGCCTGCGAACGGTTGGCGACCAGGTGGAGATCACCATCGCGGACAACGGTCCAGGCCTTCCGGCCGACTTCGACCTGGAGCGGGACTCCAACCTCGGTCTACAGCTGGTCGAGACGCTCATCGGGCAACTTGATGGCCGCATCGAGCGTAAGAGGCCATCCGACGACAAGAGCGGGGTGGCCTATTTCCTTACTTTTGGTCGAACCGGTTTCAACAAGAACGCATAAGCAGCACAGCAATGGCGCAGACGAACGTCCTGGTGGTGGAAGACGAGAGCATCGTGAGCAAGGACATCCAGCACAGCCTGAAGAAGCTCGGCTACAACGTGGTGGGCGCCGCCAGCAGCGGCGACCAGGCCGTGAAGCTCGCCGTGGAGACCATGCCCGACATCATCCTCATGGACATCATGCTCAAGGGCGAGATGAACGGTATCGAGGCCGCCACGCAGATCCGCGCGGAGACCAACATCCCCGTGATCTTCCTCACCGCCTACGCCGACGAGAGCACGCTGAACAAGGCCAAGGTCACGCAGCCCTACGGCTACATCATCAAGCCGTTCAAGGAGATCGACATCCATACGTCGATCGAGATGGCCTTGTACAAGCACAAGAAGGAGGCAGAGGTGCTCAAGGAGCGCGATCTGCTCTTCAACCTGGTGGAGGGCCAGGGCGCGGGCAAGGACCTGCTGTTCGTGAAGAGCAACAGCCGCCTGGTGAAACTGCGCACGAGCGACATCTACTTCATCGAAGCGCTGAAGGATTACGTGGTCATCAACACGTTGAACACGCGTTACACGATCCACAGCACCATGAAGGACATTGAGGCGAAGCTGCCCGAGGCCGAGTTCCTCCGCGTGCATCGCTCCTTCATCGTGCGCATCGATAAGATCGTGGCCATCGAGCAGCCGAACCTGATCCTGGAGAACGACAAGAAGATCATCCCGATCGGTGGCAGCTACAAGGACGAACTGGCCAAGCGTCTGAACCTGGTCTGAGGAAGGCGCGGCGCCCTCGCGAGCTAGCGATAGGAAACAGGTCAGCCCGATGAACTAGAGGGCAATAGCCAGCTCCTCAACTTCCGCTGAACGCTCAGGCGCCACCACGGCCCGGCGCTCCCTCGTGCGATTCGCACCCATGGGCGAGAGGAAGAGCATCATCATCCACGTGCGATGTGGATCGGTCGCATCCGGATGTTGCACCAACTCCAGCACCTCTTCAAAGGAGAGCGAGCGGAGATTCCCGTCCTCGAAGCACCGCTCCAAGCCAAGCGCTTGACCGGTCGGCGTGTTCGTCGCCAACTCCCACAGAAAATCCCGCCAAAGGCCGCTGGCCACCCAGCGCTTGAACGTGCGGTGGGCAGTCTTGCCGCTGGCGAAGCCTCGGGGCAGGTCCATCCATCGTCCCCTGGTCAAACAAACCCAGATCACGGCTTCTACTACGCGATATCTCGACACGGCCGGCCTGCCCCCCTTGGGTGTGGCACCCGTCTTCATTTTGGACCAAGCCCTATCGAGGGCTTGGCGATGCGCATACACGTAACGGTAAACGATGGTGCTTCCCGGTTCACGGAAGTTCCCCGCTTCAATTGAGATACGCACGCCCAAAACTAGCTACAAACCCGACCCGATCCGTCAATTCACACGCCTTTCCGGATCCGCGGACCAAGACCAAGACCATGAAGCTCACGGAGGTTGGAACTTCCACCTAAAGCACACCAACGATGCCGGTCAACACGCCGATCAGAAATAGTGTCGCGACAGCCGACCGGTCAGACCCGCACATCGATCGCCTCTTCTTTCTCGAGGGAGCCGCGGCGACACACTCACCCACGCAGCCTTTATGCACCCCAACCCCGAGCGCGACGTGGTCCATCATATGGGCGAGGCCACCCCAAGATGGATCGCGTACCGCTGAAGACCGCTGGGGAAGTCAACGACCACATCGTCGGGCGTATCAATTAGCGGGCATGAGCTGTTTCGCTTGGAACCGCAGCGTGAATGTTGTGCCGCGACCGACCGTGCTGCGCACATCGAGCCCTATTCCATGGCTGTTCAGAATGCTGCGCGTGGTGGTAAGGCCCAATCCCAACCCCCCGGGGCGACCGGAATAGAACGGCTCGAACAGGCGGGTGATGTTCTCCGGCGGGATGCCCTTGCCGTTGTCGGCGATCTCCATCACCACCTCATCACCCGTGCGGCGGGCACTGATGCGCAACTCGCCCTTTCCGGGCTCCATCGCTTCGATCGCGTTCACGGCGATGTTGGTGATCGCCAGTTCGATCAGATCACGATCGGCCATCACTTCGGGCAGCCCATCCTGAATGTCCACCGTATGGCGCATGGCCTTCAAGCCCAAACGGTCGCTCACGCGTGTTGTCGCACGATCCGCGATGTCCTTCAACCGGCAAGGCTTCAGCACCAGGTCGCGTTTTTTCGATGATTCCAGCATCTCACGGATCAGCGTGCCGATGCGTTCCAGATTCCGGTGGATGATGCCGAAGAAAGGCTGCGTCACCTCGTCGCGGTCGACCACTTCGTCGTGCAGTTGCTCCAGCGCGAGATGGATGTTGGTGAGCGGGTTGCGCACCTCGTGCGCCACGGTGCGCGTGATCTGTCCGGTAAGCGCCACGCGGTCCGCTTCGACGCTCAGCTCGTGCGCACGCTTCTGGTCGGAGATATCGGTGAAAGTGACCATGAATCCATCATCCAGTTTCACCGCATGCACGGATACCCAGAAGTCCATGCCCTCACCCTCGTAGTGCAGTTCACGTTTGTGGGGTCGGCCCGTTTCCACTACCTGCACGTAGCTGTCGAACAGGCCGGCGGAGCGGTTCTCGGGCATTTCCACCAGGAGCTGCTTACCGATGAGATCGCTCCGCTTCACCAGGCTATTGGCCATGCGGTTGGAGGACACGAACGTGAAGTCCACGATGCGCTGCGACTCGTCACGCACAGTGGCAAAACTCATGATGCCATTGGGAGAAGTGTCCTGCACTTTTTCCAGCAGGCCCTGCACGCGGCGGCGAACGATGACTTCCTGGTCCAGGTCCCGCACCTTCAGGTTCAGTTCCAGGTTCATGCGCTCGTTCTTGTTGAGCGATCGGAAAAGGCGCCAGAACAGCAGCGCCGTGGCCGCGAGCGCTAGCGCGGAATACACGATGATCATCGCGGGCGCTTGCACGCCCGTGGACCGCTCGGCCGCGAGCAGCGCTTCCCGTTCAGCCCGTATGCGGGCGACCAGTCGGCCATGCACACCGCGTGTTCGGTCCATTACTCCTTTGGCCCGCTTCAAGCGGGCCGCGTCTTCGGGCCGCGCCTTGAACACCGTGTCCGTAGCGATGACCAACCCCGTCATGTATGCGCGCACACTGTCCGCCAATACGCGCAACGAATCAACCGCGAGCTTTTCCTCGCCCACATACATGCTGTCCAGTACCGCCAAGTAGACCAGATACTCCGACTCGGAGCGGCGGAACGGCTCCAAATAGGTGGAGTCTCCAGAGAGGAGGAATCCCCGCGCGTCGGTCTCCTGATCCCGCAAAGAACCCATGACCCCATCCAGTTCGATGATCGATAAATTGTGGCGGCGGATGGCCTCCGTGGACCGCTGGTAACCGCTCATGTTCTTCCATGTGGCGTACAACAGGATCGACAACAGCACGAGCGTGCCCATGTACAGGAACACGATAAGGCGGCGCTCCTCACGGGCCTTGTTGTAACGGGTCAGCGGCATGGCGGTTGGGGAGGGCGTTCCACGATCACGGGGAGAAGTTACCATGCGCACGGCTCGTGTTCCATGAAGAGCGCCGCAAGGCCGTGGCTGGATCGATCTGGCATGATATGGTCAAGTACGGGACACAACCTCTACTGACAAAACCAGACCACATGCGACACATGCTCCTCGCGGCCACGGCCCTCGGCTTCTTCATGGGTACCGGAGCCGCCTCGGCCCAATTATCGGGCAGCACCGCCGGCTTCAAAGGCGGCCTCAACTACAGCAACCTCCTGAACGAAGGGGCCGAGGTTGATGATAAGAACGCACGCCTCGGTTTCCATGCCGGGGTGTTCGGCCGCGTGGCTCCGTCGGACGCCATCGGCGTACAAGCGGAATTGCTCTATACCACCAAGGGCACAACGGTGACGTGGGACGGCCTCATCGATCAGGAGTTCCACTTGAACCTTGCCTATGTGGAAGTGCCGCTGTTCGTCGTTCTGCGCTTGGGCGAGGCGATCGAATTGCATGCAGGGGGCTACGGCGGCTACCTGTTGAACAGCAATGTGAAGACCGACGGAGATCTCGGTGATGCATCCGACGACCTCGATCGCGACAACTTCAATGGCTTGGACTACGGCGTGTTGGGCGGACTCGGATTCAACCTCGGTGCGGCGCAGATCGGTGCACGCTACAACTACGGCTTGGCGAAGATCGCCTCCAGTGACGGTGCTGAGTTCCTTCTGGGTGATGCGCGGAACTCCGTGGCCCAGCTCTACCTGGCCATCGGTCTCGGAGCGGAGTGATCGATGGGCACAGCAACGGGAAGGGCCGCGATCATCGCGGCCCTTCCTGTTTTCCATATGGAGGGAACATCAAACCTCCAAGCCGTACGATTTGAGCTTGTTGTACAGTGTCTTACGGTCGATGTTCAACTGGTCCGCTGTGCGCGACTTGTTGAAACCGTTGCGTTCCAACGCGGCGAGGATCGCATCCCGCTCGGCCTGCGCGGCCACGCCGCGCAGACCCTCCTCAACTCGCGGCACTCCCGTCGTCGCATGGTCAGCGGTGGATGGTGCGGACGGTGCCGGGGGACCGGAAAGCACCATCGCCGGCAGGCAGTCCGGGCTGATCAGTTCGCCCGTGCTCAGCAGCACCGCACGCTTGATCACGTTCCCCAGTTCGCGCAGGTTGCCGCTCCAGGTATGCTCCACCAAACGGCGCAAAGCGGGCTCCTCGAAACCCTTCACTTGACGGTTGAGGCGCGCATTGGCCAGCTCCACGAAGTGCTGGGCGAAACGCGGGATGTCCTCCTTGCGCTCGCGCAACGGCAACAGGTGGATGCTGAACTCGTTCACGCGGTGCAGCAGGTCCTCGCGGAAGCGGCCCTCGGTCACGGCCTTGCGCAGGTCTTCATTCGTGGCCACCAGGATCCGCACGTCCACATCGATGTCCTTGGTCCCACCGATGCGACGGATCTTCCGTTCCTGCAGCACGCGCAGCAGCTTCACCTGGTTCTCGTAGGTCAGGTTGCCGATCTCATCCAGGAACAGTGTTCCCCCATCGGCCTGTTCAAAGCTGCCGGCCCTGTCTGCTATGGCGCCGGTGAAGGAACCTTTCGTGTGGCCGAACAGTTCGCTGCCGGCCAGATCCTTCGGGAGCGCACCACAATCCACTGCGACGAAAGGCTTGTCAGCGCGCGCGCTCTGCTGGTGGATGCGCTTGGCCACGAACTCCTTGCCGGTGCCGGTTTCCCCGGTGAGGAGTACCGTCATGTCCGTGGGAGCCACCAGCGCGATGTGTTTCGCGATCAGTTTCGCTGCGGCTCCGGTACCGTCCACGTAGGCGGCACCCGGGGCGCTTTTCGCACGCGGACCGGACGATGCGGACCCATCCGTGGGTGCTGCGGCCTCCGAGCCTTGACTCTTGGCGGCCAGGGCATCCTGCACGCGCATGAGCAGTTCATCCGGATACAGCGGCTTGCCGATGTAATCGAAGGCACCGCGGCGCATGAGCTCCACGGCCAGCCGCACTTCGGAATAGCCGGTGATGATGATGACCTGCGTGTGGTCGCTGATGCTACGGATGTGCTCCAGCATCCGCATCGCATCGGTATCCGGCAGGCGATGGTCGCACAGCACCAGGTCAAAGCGCTCCTTGGAGAGCAGGTCCTTGGCAATGCTGCCGCGACCCGCCGTTTCCACGGAGTAGCCGTTCTTCACGAGGAAACGCGAGAGCAGCAGGCAGATGTCCTGGTCATCGTCGACAACAAGTATGCGGGCGGTGGCCATGTGGTGAAAGTTAGTTGACGGGGCGGTGGTCTAGGCGGAGAAACCGAGTGCCTGGATCGAGCGCAGGATGATCTCCCGGTTGAAGGGCTTGGGCACGAAGAGGTCGGCCCCGGCGGTCACGGCGTTGTTGCGCTCGGCGTCCACAGCGCTGATCGCGATGAGGCGCGCTTCCGGATTCCGCTTGCGCGCTTCCGGGATCACGTCGTAGCCGAGACCGTCCGGCAGATGGATATCAAGGAACACCGCGTCGTAAACACCGGTGCTCAGTTTCGCTTTCGCCTGCTCCACGGAGTGCGCCATGTCACAGACCGCCCCCACACGCCGCAGCATGTTGGACAGAAGCTGGCAGATCTCCGGCTCGTCGTCCACGAGCAGCGCATACTTCATCATTCTGGCCTTTTCCATCTGCGTATCGGGCCTGGTCTTGTGGCGATCTTAACGACTCCGCTCGGACCCATGGTCGATACGAGGTTTCTACCTCGTGCCGATCGGAAAAACCATGCCTCCTGGAGGAGCCGCTGCGGCTGTGCCTGACCGGTACAGGGTCCCATCTTGAGAAGGGCAGCGGCCTCCCCAAAAGTGTGGAATGTCCTCCCCGGAAAAAATGTGACCAGCCGCAACGCTATCCGGGCATGTGCCGGCGCCCGGCATCGGCGCGGTATTCACAGGGTGGGTACCGACACCAATGGCCACCTCATCACCGCCCGACCAGAAGCGCCGACGCAAGCGCCGCATCTGGCTCCTCATTCTTGGATCGCTCATAGCCATGCGCATCGCATTGCCGTACATCCTGCTGCATGTGGCGAACGACCGGCTCTCGAAAATGCCGGGCTACTATGGCCACATCCAGGATCTGGATCTCGCGCTGATACGCGGCGCGTACCAGCTTGACAGCTTCTATCTCGACCGTGTGGACACCGCTTCGCTGGAGCACACGCCCTTCATCGCCGCACGTACGATCGACCTGTCCGTGGAGTGGAAGGCGTTGTTCGACGGGGGGCTCGTGGGGGAGCTGGAAGCAGATGGACCGATGTTGCGCTTCACCCGCGGAAAGACGGAGCCCGAGGACGTGCAGAATGATACCGCCAGCCTCGGCGACCTGCTGAAGGATTTCATGCCGTTGCGCATCAACCGGCTGGCCATGGCGAACGGCCGCATCGAATACGTGGACAAGGGATCGAATCCTCCACTCGACCTGGCGCTCACGGAAGTACACGGTACCGCGCGCAACCTCTCTTCCGTGAAGGAAGAGGACAAGCTGCTGCCGGCCAACATCGATGTGACGGCCATGCTGTATGGTGGGCCGATGAAATTCAACATGGCCTTGGACCCGCTGAGCCGCACGAGCCTGTGGGACATGAACCTCTCCGTGGAAGGCATGCGCCTGCCCGAGGTGAACGACTTTTTCCAAGCCTACGCGGACTTCGATGTGAACAAGGGGACCCTTTCGCTGTACACCGAGATCGCTACGCGCGAGGGCGCTTTCAGCGGCTATGTGAAACCGATCATCAAGGACCTCGATGTGCTGGGCAAGGAGGACCGCAAGGACAACCTGCTCCGCAAGATCTGGGAAGGACTGGTGGGCACCGCTGGTACGGTACTGACGAATCCCGGCAAGGACCAAGTAGCCACCAAGATTCCGTTGAGCGGCCGATTGGATGATCCGAAGGTCAAGAGCTGGGTGGCCGTCGTCGCCGTGATCCGTAACGCCTTCATCCGTGCGCTCGAGCCGGCGATCGACCGGGAGATCAACATCGGAACGCCCCTGAAGCAGGAGGAGGAAAAGAAAGAGGGCCTCTTCAAGTCCCTGTTCGGCAAGAAAAAAAGGAAGGACTGATCCGGCATTGGCACTGGATCGGCGGCCACGCAAGCAGCAAACAACTATACCATGCTCCGTTGGGCCGCCATTTTCCTCGTGATCGCCATTATCGCGGCGGTCTTCGGGTTCGGTGATCTTTCCGCTGGTGCCGCAGGAATCGCCAAGATCCTCTTCTTCCTGTTCCTCGTGCTTTTCGTGGGCACCCTCGTGCTCGGCTACACGATCTTCAAGAAGCAATAGCATGCTCACGCCAACCAAGCTTGTGGAAAGATCTGCCCAATGACGGGGCGTTCGGGCGTCAGAAGAACCGGATCCCGGGTGCAGGGTGAGCAGGGGACCAGGCGAAAACGCACATGGCACGCAACTGACTGGTCGCAAGGCATGCTCCACCTCGCACAATTCGAAGCGGCAGACATCGACGACCGGTTCGGTATGCTCTCCACGCGCGGCACCTGCGTACTGGAACACCATGCCCAGCAGGCCTCTTCGCTCTACTACACCATCAGCGACTTCTTCGTCGAGGTGCGCTTCGAAGGACCGGATCACCATCCCTGCCTTTCGATGACGGCATTCAGGATGCATGACGCGCTTTGCGACCGCATGTTGCTGCACCTGGAACACGACATCGACCACGACGACCTACGAACCTCCAATTGAACCATGACACTCCCGAAACTCCTTCTTCCGATCGCGCTGGGCGCGGTCGCGATCGCTTCCAACGCGCAGGAATTCCGATTCAGCGGCGGATACAACGGCAGCAATGTGCGAGAGGCCGGCGAAGAGCAATGGGTCGGTCGAGCGGGCTACCAGTTCGGTGCGGACCTGCTCTTGGGCAGCAAATGGTTCCTGCGTCCGGGGGTGCATTTCCAAGTGCGTAACCTCAACTACACGTTGGCGGACGTGGATGCGGATGGTGAGCCCATCGGAACGGAGACCGAGTTCCGCTACACGAGCCGCTCGCTGCGCGTGCCCCTGTCGGTGGGCGTACACCTGCTCGATCCGGACAACGACCCGCCCGTGAACGTCTACCTGCTCGGTGGACCGACCGCGTTGTTCAACCTGAACGCGGACCTGGACAATGACCAGCTCGACGTGGAAACCAGCGCTACGCAGTGGTACTTCGGCTTTGGCGGCGGCGCGGAACTTGGTTTCCTCTTCGTGGAGGGAGGCTATGATGTGGCCATGACGGACGTCTTCAACGGCGACGCCTTCAACACCAACCCGAAAGTGAACCAAGTGTACGCCGTTGCCGGTGTGCGCCTGCAACTGGCGCGCTGAATCCCATTACCCAACAACACAGAACACCATGAAAACCCACAGATTCTTGGCTGCGGCCTTGGCAGCAGGTCTCCTGAGCATGAGCGCGCAGGCGATCCCATCGCGGGAAGTGATCATCGACAACGACCGCTTCGAGCAGTTGACATGTGAAGAACAAGCGCATGTGCTCGACATCAAGTCACGACTGGAAACGATCCTGGCCACCGACCGGTCGCAACTGGATGCGACCGAGCGGAAAACCCTGCGGTCGGATTGGAAAGCCCTGAAGGAGGAGATGGCCGGGGTGAACCGGGATGGTTCCGCCATCTACATCTCCACGGCGGGGCTTATCATCATAATCCTGCTGCTTATCATACTGCTCTGAGCATCCGTTCGTCCAGCACCACCACCACCATGGACCACACCGTTGCGGAAGGACAGCGCATCGAGCAGCCGCCCTATCAGAAACTGAGCATCATCCTGCTCGGCCTGGCCGTGCTGGTGTATGGTCTGTATGTCGGTGCGAGCATCATCGTGCCCATGATGTTCGCCCTGTTGCTCGCGATGCTGCTGAACCCCTTCGTCACGCGGCTTCAGAAATGGCGCTTCCCGCGGATCCTGGCCATCACCATCGCAGTCCTCTTCGCCATGTTTGCTTTGGCGGGTCTCGCTTATTTCATCGGCACCCAGGCCGCGCACTTCAGCGAGAGTCTTCCGCAGCTCAAGCAGAAGTTGAACGTGCTCGGATCGGAAGCCGAGCAATGGGCGCAGGACGCGTTCAATATGCGCAAACGGGACGTGACCGAAGCCGTCGAAAAGGTGAAGAATGAAGGCATGGAACAAGGGGGCTCGCTGGTAGGGACCACGCTCACGGCCGTGGGTACCCTCTTCGCATTCTTCTTCCTGTTGCCCGTGTTCACCTTCCTCCTCCTGCTGTACAAGCGGCTGTTGCTCACCTTCATCGCCAAGCTCTTCCCGCCCAAGGACCAGGACGTGCTGCAGGACGTGTTGAAGAACACGAAGGGTGTGGTGCAGAGCTACCTCGTGGGTCTTATCCTGGAAGCGGGGATCGTTGCCACCCTCAACTGGGTCGGCCTCCTGATCATCGGTGTGGAATACGCACTGCTGCTCGCCGTGATCGGAGCGGTGCTGAACCTGATCCCCTACATCGGGATGATGATCGCCACGATCCTGCCGATGGTGATCGCCCTGGCCACCGGTGAGCCGAGCGATGCGCTCTGGGTACTCGCCCTCTATGCCTTCGTACAGTTCCTGGACAACAACTTCATCGTGCCCCACGTGGTGGCTTCACGCGTGGAGCTGAACGCCCTCGTGTCGATCATCGCCGTGATGGTCGGCGGCGCCATCTGGGGCGTGCCCGGTATGTTTCTCTCCATCCCGCTCACCGCCATGTTGAAAGTGATCTTCGACCGCGTGGCCGGACTTGAACCCTGGGGCTTCGTGCTGGGGGATGACGCGGATGCGCCCTCCAGATCGCTGCTGCGCTTGCCCGGCCTGCACTTGCCCGGCAAGGTGAAAGCCTGAGCGCCTTCGCCCCGATCGGGGAAGACCTTCCCCGGTCCGGTTGGGCGATGCGGGTGCCAGGGATCCCATGAAACCCGCACCGGACCGGGCCTTTCCCGTCAGAAAACCCCTGCGGCAGACGATTGGCTTCCCCGGAACAACAACCAAGCACAGGATCATGAACGCCCTCTCCTCCACGAGTTCCGCAACGAGCGCGGTGCACAGCCCACGGCGGGGATACCCCGCATCGGAACTGGCCGAGTTCAAACGCATCATCGAACAGAAACTGCGCGACACGACGGACACGCTCATGTTGCTCGAGCAATCGCTGCTGCTGGACCATAACAATGGCACCGATGACACGGCGCGCACCCAAAGCCTCACGGAAGACGGTCAATACACCCTGGAGCGTGAGGAAGCGGCGCGCATGGTCGCACGGCAACGCAAATTCCATCAGGAACTTCAGGCCGCGCTCGTGCGCATCGAACAAGGAACCTACGGGATCTGCCGTGCGACCGGCAAACTCATCCCGGCCGAACGACTGCGCGCCGTGCCGCACGCCACGCTCTGCCTGGAGGCGAAGAAGTAACCCGGACCCCCAACGAACATGAACACTCTGATCAACGATATCCTGGCGCTGCTGGAAGACAGCCGAAAGGGCTACCAAGAAGCCTCCGCACGCGCGGAGAACCCCACCGTGAAACTCCACTTGAACGAGCTGAGCATGGCACGCACGCAACTTGTGGACGATCTCGCCCGCGCCAGTGACGAGGATCCCACGGGGGGCACGCTCAAAGGCACCTTGCACAGGGCATGGATCGATGTGCGCGATGCGCTTTCGGCCTCAGACAACACCAACGTTCTCCGCGAGTGCGAGCGCGGCGAGACCTTTCTCGCCGACCGCTACAAGGATGCATTGGACGATCCGGAGATCCCCGAAAGCCTGAAGACCCTGTTGGAAAAGCAGCGCTACGAAGTGGTAGCCAACCTCGCCGTCATCGTATCGATGCGCCGCACCCTGGAACGTGCGGAAGCCTGATCGGCACGTTCGAACAGGAGCGCCGGACCTCGTGGTCCGGCGCTCCTGCTTTCAGGGTATGCCTCATCCACGACGCTGAAGTTCACCGTCCTGATCCGGTGTCGACTGATCGACGGAATGCGCCGGTTCGCGCGGTCATTTCCCCGGATCGGGGCGCTGCCCCCACAGTTCAGGGCGGTAGGGGGTGGGATGCAGGCCGGTGGACAGGCGGCATGGCATTGGTCACTCCACCACCAAACCACAACGACCATGATCACCGCCAATATGCCCCAGCTCGTTCAGCAATTGAACAGCCTCGGCTACGTGAACGTTCACGATACAAGCGTGAAGACCATTCTCCACATCTCGGCCGCCAAGGACATGGACCAAGTGGATGACCTCGTGTGCGACGCGCTCTTCGTTGACCCGACCAAGCGCGTAAGCACTGCGGATGGATGGGACATCCACCTGGAGAAACGAGATCGCGCACGCGAAGCCGCTGCGGACATCCGCGTAGTGCCTTCCGGGAAGGGCTCCATGCGCTACATCCTCCGCGCTTACGCCTGAACAGCGTTCGTGCTTCACGAGAAAGCCCCGTTGATGCGGGGCTTTCTCACATGGGCGGTTCCTGATGAACAGGCTCAGTGCAGGTGCTCGGGACCAGGTGTGCCCCGAGAGCTGTCCGGATCATCCTTGTGGTCCTTCTCGTTCGTGACATCCGTTTTTTCTGTGGGTGCGCGTCTGCCGCTGCCGGGCGCTACTGGGCTTCCTTGGCCCGGCTGCATATCCGTCGGCCGCTCTCGGCGATCCACACGATCGTCCGGCGTTGCGTCAACCGGCTCTTGTCCCGGTTGTCGTTCGGGATAGCCACGCTGCACTCCATCGGGGCGCGCGCGTTTCTTCGGGTCGTTCATATATGGTGCGTCGGGCGCTGAGTGGCCCGGCAGCGGTCCAACCGCAGATCCGGGTCCAACACGCACAGCAAGGGACTGTTGCCGGGGAATGGGGCCGTTGGCCTGGGGAGGCGCCTCTACAACGGACATACCTCAGAGATCCCCATCGCGCTCAACACACGCAGGCACACGGATCGCAGCATGATGCGCATGCATGCTTACCAAAAGGAGAAGCTGGAGGAGAAGCGGGCCGGGTCGCTCATGGACGAGCTGCACCACATCCATCGGGAACTGTCACGGCTCCTGCCCATAGTAGTAAAGTCGCCCAAGACCGAAGAATGGAACGCGCTGCTCCGCGAACAGCAGAAGGAGGATGAACAACAACGTCAACGCTTGGTCCACCTGGCCGGCACGATGGGAATGAAGCCCGGGACCTGCGGATGCCCCCGGGCCGTTGGGTTGCTGGCGGACCTGCTCTTGGCCCATCGGTCACTCCTGCGCAAGCATGCGACCGGGGGGCTGGTCATCAAAGCCCTTCGCTCGGTCCGCGAGTACACGGAAGAACTGTGGCAAGAGCTTTCACCCATTCTGGCGTTCAGGGCATCCAGCGAGACTGTTTCCCTAGCGGATGAGCTACGCGGTATAGAGCATGCCTTGCTCGCGGAACTGCCGGCGGTGCATCGCTCCCAGCTGTCTTCCGGCGGTTTGCGCTCGTTGAAGACCTGAGCGCGCTGTCAGTCCGTTGCGCTTACCAACTCTTGCCGATCGGCTTGGAGGCATTGTCGGACACCGACCTCCATGCGGTCGCAGGCTTCCCGGATGCGTTGGATACGCTCGGCCCGCTCGGCTTGCGTCGCACTGTCCTCCAGCAGGTCCACGTTCAACTGCACGATCGTCAACGGATCACGCAAGTGCGTAATGAGCGCGCTCACCACGCGGGAACGCTCGGTGCCGGCCATGCGTAACTCCACTTCGCGTAATGCGCTGGCGGCCAATTCCTGCATGATCTCCACCTCGCCATCCGTCCACGCGTGCGGCTTGAAGTCCACGGCGCACATTGAACCGATCATCTCCCCGCTCGCCAATTTCAACGGGATCCCGAGGTAAGCCACCACGCCCAGCTCGAGCACGGAGGGCAGGGTCCGCAGATCGTCGTCGAGCCGTGCGTCCGTCACGCGCATCGGTGTTTCGGATAGCAGTGAGTAGTGACAGAAGCTGCGACCGGTCACCTTGCGTGTGGTGGCCAAGGGTTCCGGGGCGCCGTAACACGACTTGAAGAAGTCGTGGTCCTCCACCACCAAGCTGAAGAACGACACCGGTGCGCCCGTCAAGCGGACGGCGAGGCGCGTCATGCGGTCGAACGACTCTTCGGAACGCGTGCCGAGCAATCCGGTCCGGCGTACCGCCCGCAGGCGTGCCGGATCGGAAACAATAGAGGAGGGATCGATGGAATGGTCTGAGGGCATGATGCACAAGTTGGTGGGCCGGTGGTCCAGCGTGGTTGCGCAAGAGCTGAAGAAGCGATGGACAAGTCGTCCCGCTCGACCGCTCACCAACGATCAGACGACCGCTTGCGGCGCGTAGTAGGCCGCCCAGTCGCGCAGCGCCTGCATGTTGAACGGCTTGGCCAAGAAGGCATCAGCACCGCCGATCGCCGCCTCGCTCCGCAGGAGATCGTCAGCGTGACCAGAGATCAGCACCACCGCGCCCACGGCCGACGCATCGTGTTTCACGGCGTAACAGAGCGCAGCACCGTTCTCGGTGCCCAGTTCAACGTCAATGAAGACAATGTTCGGGCGCAACCGCACCAGATCATCGTGCGAAGGTGCGGTGGTCCGTGTTTCTACCCGGTGCCCGTCTTTCTCCAGCGTGGTTTTCATGAGTTGCAGCAGGTCCTGGTCGTCGTCCACGAGCAGGATGATGGAAGGGTTGGTGCGTTGCATGGATCGAAATTTTGCGGACCGATCGGTCCAGTTCAGCAGTGACCGAGCAGTGTGTACACGAGGATGAAAATGAGTACGGTCCCGAGGCATCCGCCGCCCCATTTCCAAGCCGCCGCTCCGGCCAATAGCCCGCGGAACATGTTGTTCATGATGTGGTGTATTTTCATAGGGGACAATAGAGCAGCGTGCCGGATCCGTCCCGTGTTCAGATCACCGATAGGACGCCTTCCTGCTGTGGAAGCGTTTCCCCATGTGGGGAATCGGAGGGCGCGGAAATGGGTACGCCCGGGCCTGAGCCCGGGCGTACCTCAGAGGAAGCAAGGCCGACGGCCCTACTTCACCTCTGCCACCATGTATTTGCTCAGCTTCCAAAAGGCCGCAGGATCCTTGATCTGCAGGTAGGCCAGCTGTTCGTTCTCTTCCACGATCTCGTACGAGTTCTTCGGGTGCTCGGTCACCAACTCGACCTTCTTGCCCTCCAGCGGGATACGTGTCGTTTCGCGGGTGTCAACCGAGCGGAAGTGGTCCGCCGTGGCGGCATCGTTCAGTGCGGAGGTGCGGCCCAGGCCCAGCACGCCACCGCTGCGGACGATCACTCCGAATTCCTCCAACTCTTTCTCCGTGCCCACGGCGTACCAAGCGGTATTCAGTTCATCGCCCAGTTGTTGGATGGTCGCTTCGCGACGCGCGATCTCCAACTCGATGGCGGTGAGTTGCTGGTTCACCTGCTCGATCTTGAAATCCTTGGCCAAGAGCTCATCCTTCATGTTCGTGATGGATGAATCACGTGTTGCGAGCATCATGTCCAGTTCTTTCAGCTTCTTGCGCAGACCGCCGGATTCGACGCGCGACTTGTCCAAGCGCTTGGTAAGGTCGGCGATCCGCTCGCGGCTCTCGTTCATCAGGCTGTTCATCAATTGGATGTCGCGCGTGATGCGTTTGCGTTGATCGAGCGACAGCTCATCCGTGTTGTTCTGCTGCAACAGCTTCTCCCGGTCATCGATCAATGCGAGATTGCTCTCGATATCGGTGAAGGAGCGCGTCATGTCTGCGATGAGCGAATCACGCGAAGCGACCTCCGCTTCGAGTTGTGCCGACTTCGTCATCAACGCCTGTTCTTGTTCAGAAGGGCCACGGGTGCACGCCATGAAGGCCAGCAGGGCGGTGGCGAGCACGGTTCCGCCTGCGGTTTTCAGCGCGCTATGCTTGAAGGGGGTTCTCATGTTCGGGGCGGTTTATGTTGTTAGAACGGTTGTTCTTCAGCACACCTTGTCCGCAAATGGTGCCGATTCCCCATCCGACTGTTTCACATTGAGCATCAGTAGTTTGTAGTCCCCCCCGTTTTGACCGATGTCCCAGGATCTCCCCGATCCGGGGAATCGTGCTCGCCTGACGCGTCGATCCGTGTGGGAGTTGACGCAGGCAGAACATCGGACCGCTCTTTGGTGTGGAGGATGAAAACCCGCACCATGAGCGAAGACAAGCATTTCCCACCATCAGCCCCCGTACCGGAGGCGTTACAGGACCACGAACCCACGGACAAGCCTGCCGCGAAGGGCATCCTCTACGCCATCGTCGCTGTGTTCGCCGCCTCGGTCCTTATCCTGGCCATCATCTACAACAACACGCACGAAGAGGATGCCGGCCGCGAGCCCGTTCCTCCGGCCACGGAGAGTACGCGTTAGCCCAACACCGAGCGCACCAAGGAAAGGGGCCGAGCCATTGGGCTCGGTCCCTTTTTTGATCGCCTATCGGTCAATGCGGATCCTGGCGCCAACCCCATCGAGCCACCGTGGGGTGTTGTCAGCGCAATTCTATTCTACCCTGCTCTTCGAAGCGCGGGTGGGGGTCACTTCTTGCCTTCTGCCTTGTCCAACTTCTTGCTGGAGCACCACTGTTCCCACTTGGTGTATTGTTCCGCGGTCAGGATCGCTTGGAGTTCCATCTCATGCTTGTCCATGGCCGCATGGTCCAACGAACCTTTCTCCTTCATCGCGGCCGCGCATTCCTTGCTGCAACGGTCCTGGATGTCCTTCACCTTGGCAAGCTGGTCGCCGGAAACACCGAGCGATCCGTATTCGGCGTCCGAGGCCATCAGGCAATCGTGCTTGCCGACCACGGGCTTCTGCGGCGCTTCGGCGGGTGTGGTGGCGGGGGTACTCTGCGCGTTCGTGGCGATCGCGCAGCACAAGGCGGCGCTCATCAACAGGGTCTTCATGGTTCTTGTGGTTTTGAGGGAGTGGACACCACTACCGCGCCGATCGGACCCCACGCATGACCTGTCGTACCGATCGAGGAAGATGCGCCTCGCGATGGGATGGCGAGCACCCCGATGTGTGGAACGTCTTACGTGCATGATCCGGCAGGGCCGGCCACAAGGGCGGGCAAGTATCATGGCCATACGTGCATGGAGCCATAATGCGCGGTCACAGCGTTGCCGATGAGCCGGGGCGTGTCGCCGAACGGATCGGGGAAAAGTCGCGCGGGAACATGTGGTGGAGCGGGAGATCCGACCCCTTTTACCAAGGCGGACGCATAGTCCCGCGCGATGTGCTGGTATATGAGGAGGTCCATGGCAGCAGCGGGTTCCGCGCGTTCGCCCCATTGTCCGCGACGATCGGCCCCGTGCTTGTCGTGATCATTCCACAACCCATAACTCCAACAACGATGAGCACGCAGAAAGAACAACCGAACAAGAACAACCCCAACAACTCGGGCCTGGGTCAACTGAACAAAGGGACCGAAGGACAGGGGAACACTACGGGCCAACAACCCGGCACGCAGCGCCAAGGAGCGGAGAACACCCAAATGGGTGATGACCGCAAACCCGGCACGCTGCGCCAGGGTGCGGAGAACACCCAAATGGGTGATGACCGCAAACCCGGCTCGCAGCACCAGGGTGCAGAGAACACGCGGATGGGTGATCGTTCCACGGACAAGGCTCCGCGCACGGATGGTTCAGCTTCAGATCGCAACAAGCCGGTCTCAGACCCGATGGCCAGCGATGACGATGTGAACAAGGACCACCAGAATGAGGAGAACACCGACCTCGCCGAGAACGAGGAGGGAACCCCAAGGCCCGATGAGGCGAACGTGAACAGCGGTGCGCGCAAGTGAACTTGCGCATCCCGCTCGTACAATATGTGACCCCGGCCTCGTGCCGGGGTCACTTTTTTATCCGACCATTCCCGCTCAGCCGGGATCGGGCGGAATGAGGGTTTATCCATGCTCGGGCTGCTGGTAAAACGGATCGCTGGCGCACCGGTCCGCGTGCCGCCGATCAGTTCAATACCACAAGGCCCGTATGGAGTACACTCGCGAAGGCGACCCAGGCGAGGTATGGCACCAACAACCAGCCCGCTGTGCGAACGACGGAGAAGAACGAACGCATGTTGAGGACGAGAAGTGCGAGCAGGATGACGATCGCCCCGATCGCGCCCTTCGGTTCGTGGAGCCCGAAGAACACCAGCGACCACGCCGCGTTGACCAGCAATTGGACCGCGTATGGCCCGAGCGAACGGCCAACCGTTCGCTCATGGCCATTGCCGGACACGAGTCCTGCGGCGATGCCCATCAGGATGTACAGTGCGGTCCAGACCGGACCGAAGAGCCAGTTGGGCGGAGCGAAGGAAGGACGGCGCAGGTCCGCGAACCAGCCGTCCAACTCCGGTGTGACGAAAGTGGACAGCGCTGCCAGTTGTGTTTGGAGCACCGGAACATTGATGTGATCAAGGGTGCGCGCGGTCGATGACTTCGGTGTTGTGCGGATAGCGCCCATGTGGGTGCAGGAACACTGGTGGATGATGACCACATGAACGACGGTCGATGTTCGCGCCCCGAAGAGGACAACGACAAGGGCCGCCCCATCGCTGGAGCGGCCCCGTCACCACCACCGGCCACGTCTATACAACGCGGTCGGCGCTGGTCGTGGAGAGGCGATCGAAAAGTTCGTTCACCTCCTCTTTGGTCTTGCCCAGGCGCGCCTGCAAGCGGCCATAGAGCTCGTTCTCTTTGCCCTCTTCGTACAACACATCGTCGTCCGTGAGGTCCGCGTACTGCTGTTGGAGTTTTCCCTTCAGTACGTTCCAGTTGCCCTTGAGTTTGTCGCTCATGCCATTCAGGTTATTCATACAACAGGTCCAGCGAGCGGTGTGCCGCATGTGCGTTGATGTCATCTTCCCCTCTCCCTCAACAGGTTCAGCGTATTTCCGATGTGCGGCATGGATCGTCCGCCCGTGGTGCGTGTTCCCCGGGCTGTAGCAGGTGTTCCTCTTCAACTGCTCCCATCGACGCGCGGTCCGGATCCGGTGAGGTGCTCCGCAAACCAACAATGACATGCACCCCAAACACAACCCGGAAAACTATGACTCGCTGCACGGCGTCGAAGCGGTGGAGAAACTACAGAACAACGTGAAAGACCAGAGCATCTGCATGTTCCATACGGACCTGCGCGCCGAGCCCTGCGAAACACGGCCGATGGTCATCCAGCGCGCGGATGACATGGGCAGGCTCTGGCTTTTGAGCGCACGCAGCAGCCAGAAGAACACGGATATCGCGAAGGACCCGCGCGTGATGCTCACCATAGCGGAGCCCGGACGCTCGCGCTTTCTGGTGGTACATGGCCGGGCGAACATCGTGCAGGATCGCGCGATGAAACAGGACTTGTGGAGCAACCTGGCGAAGGCCTGGTTTCCCGGCGGTGTGGACGATCCCGAGCTCATCCTGCTGAACGTTGAGCCGACGGCTTGCTACTACTGGCATACGTTGGATGGCCGACTGGTCTCGCTCCTGAAGCTCGCCACGGCCGCCGTCACGGGGCACATGAATGACAGCAGTAGCGTGGAAGGAGCATTGAAAGTGTGATGTGCGATACGCGTGGATGAAGGAGGGCTGGTCCGAGTGGCCGGCCCTTTTCGCGCGAACGAACGGGCGCTCGCTCTCAGCGCGCGAACAGAATGACCAGGATCATCAGCCAACCGCTTATCGTTGCAGCAAAGCCCATCAGCGCGGCGCTGTCCGCTTTTGTCCACGCGTTGCGGGGTCGGAGAAGGGCGTGCGTGTGCTCGCGTTCCATGGTCGAGGGCGAGCGAATGCGATGCCGGGGATATCAAAAATGCCGATCATCCGTGGTGGAGGCGAGGATTCCACACAAGAAGGGACGAGCGGGGCGAGGGCGCCACTGTCTTGGCTGGCACAGACGGTTGATGCGTGAGGAAGCGGGCAATGGAACGCTGCCGATCGGATCGGGCGCGACTCTTGACAAAGAAGCGGCATGAGAATCACCCCCCAAATTCTGGCGACCGTTCTGCTGAGCGGAGGTCTGCTGGCCGCTTGTGGAACCGAAGCGGGCAAGGAAACGGAACGCACCACTGAGCAGATGCAGGAGAACAAGAAGGAAATGGCCGAGGCCGACTCGAAGAAGGAATGGCTGAACGAGCGCGACGAGGCCCGCAAGGAGCTCGCGAACCTGCGTGAGACGATGAGTGAACGGCTCGAACGCGAGCGCAAGCGTCTTGCGGACGGCATCAAAGACGCCGAGAAGAAGAAGGAGTGTGAAACGCACATCGCGGAACTGCAGAAGAACATCGCCCGCATCGATGCTTCTACAACGCGGGTTGGCGAGGCTACCGAGGAGACCTGGCAGGATATCAAGCGCGAAAGCCGTCAGGCTGCGGACGAAACCAAGAGTTGGTGGGACCGCCAGGAAGAGTGGATCGACAAGCAAACGGATGCGGACAAGGACCACGATGGTCATTGATCCGGCGGCGCGGACGCTTTGGTGGAAGTCGTCCATGCACAGCGAGGGGCCATGTGGCCCCTCGTTCGTTTTGCCACCAAGATGTTCTTCACAACCAACAAAAGCAGGATCCATGGGCACCCATGCCGACCCGGACAACCAGTACGCAACACTTTACGAAGCCGTTGAAGCGCTCAAACGCAACGGCTATACGGATGAGCTTACCATCACTGATGATGGCCTGTTCAACAATGCGCTTCCGCTGGACCCGGACCGGTTCAGGATCGACTCCTTTCACCGATTCGAAGGTCCGAGCGATCCGGCGGATATGAGCATCGTGTACGCGGTAAGTTCGGAACAGCTCGGTCTGAAAGGCTTGTTGGTGGGCGACTACGGCGGGAAGGCCCAAGACTTCATCCATCAGATGGTACAGGACCTGCCCGCTCACCCGCGCATGGGCGCTGTGAGGCCCGGGGAATCCAACAAGGGATGATCCTCTTGAAGTGTCGAAAAGCGGAACGCGGGTCATTTGACCCGCGTTCCGCTTTGTTCCTGTACCTGGTCGATCATGACGAACGTCTGAGTGGATCGTTTCCCCGTTCGAGTTCCAGGATCGCTTCCAGTTCATCGGCCAGTTCATCCTCGCGTATGCTGCGCGACAAGCGCAACGCTTCCGACAAGCGTTTCCGGACCAGCGCGGCCAGCCGGTTGGTCGCCCTGGTCGCGCGCTCAAGGACCACGGCGGCTCCCCGGTTGGCCTTGGCCGTGTAGCGCAGGTCGTTCAGTTGTTCACTGACCTCTTCACAGGTACACGGTCCCGGCCGCTCGCCCCAAGCCATCAGCGCGCTGAGCAAACGCACTTGATGGGCCCGCACGGCACGCGCCTTTTCCACAAAGAAGTCGCGCATATGTGCTGCTGACAGTTTGCTGGCGATGCCCAGCAAGCTGTCGGGCAGGTGACGGAACACGAAGTAGACTTCATTCAAGTGCGCGCGCAAGCGCTTGGTGATGGTGGCCTCGGGCATTGGGCAAGTGTTGGTGCGCGACAGGGGCCAACCCGATGCCGGAATGTTCCGCCGGACCGTGGATCGCGGGGTAGAAACGTTCGTCGATGGATATCGCCGACTCGTCAGGAACCGCTTTCGATCGGTGGAGCGCTACCGCATGGTCATCGCTTTACCCGTCGGGCCCGCACCGGACGGAGGTTGCTTCGCGCCCCACCGGCTGGCGAGTCAATACACAGCGGGTGGGGTGCTATTTCCACATGGATCTTTCAGGCGATATGCTCTTGGCCTTGGGAGGTTTTCTGTTGCTGGTGGTGGGCGCGGTGGTATTCTGGTGGCTGGACAGGAGGGCAGAGGAAGCTCCTCATCAGGAACCGTTCACCGATGTCTTGAACGCCTTGCCCGACGCGGTGCTGGCCATGCGGAGTGTGCGGGGAAGCAACGGAGCCATCACAGAGTTGCGCTGTTCCTTCCTGAATGAGGCCGCAGAACGGATGCTGGGGGTCCGTGCGGTGGACCTGGTCGGTCAATCCATCAGAAAGAAGCTGCCGTCCATGGCGGGCACGGAGCACTTTTCGGCCTACACCACGTTCATCGATCACGACATCCGGCCCGATCGGTTCGTGCGATCCGCGCATGGAGATCCCGAACGCTGGATGGAACGCAGCGTGGGCCGCTACGGCGATGGGCTCGTACTGCTGCTGAAGGATGTGACGGACCCTTTGCGCAACCAGCGCGTGCAGCGCATGGAGGAACAATTGGTCGCCCAGGCCGATGCCGCGAGCGCAGCTGCGCATGACCTGCGCGATCCAATGACGAACCTGGCACTGGTGGAGGACCAGCTACGGGAGGAGCTGCATGACCGCCCCGAAGCGGTGCCATACCTGGACATGCTTCGCCGTAACGTGGATCGATTGCGGGAGATGACCGATGCCATGGTGCATGTGAACCGGCTCCCGGATGTGGAATTGAAACCCGTCGATGTCGGGGCCCTGCTCCGAGAAGTGCTTGGCAGCCTCGCCAAGCGTGCGCACGCAAGACAGGTCGAGATGCGGTCAGAGGTCGATACTGCGGGAAGCGTCATCCCGGCGGATGCGCCGTTGTTGCGCGCCGCGCTGGACCACATCGGCACCTCTGTCATAGACCTCTTGAGCGATGGCGACATCCTTCTTTGCCGCTGCTGGCAGCGCGGCGAAGAGTTGTTGCTTTCGCTGTCCGTCGCAACGGGAAAAGCTGTGCAAGAGCAGGGCGATCGCGTCATGCGGCAGGCCTATCGGCCCGTTCCGGCGGGAGCGCAGCCCCCATTGGGGCACGCACACGGCATCCTGCTTGCGCATGGCGCTCTGCTGGAAATGGAGATGCCGCGGACCGGTGGCATCGTTTGGCTCATCGCCTTCCCGATGATCCGATCCGCAGGCTAAGAGATCACTCCACCGAGCCCAGTTCCCCGCGCTCAGCCGCTTTCTTCATGCGCTTGTTCGCGTAGATGGCGATCTCTACCCGACGATTCTCCGCTTTGCCGGCGGTCGTGGCATTGTCTGCCACCGGCTGTTTTTCGCCATAGCCCACTGTGCTCAGCCGCGACGGCGACAGTCCTGCGGCCAGGAGGTCGCGCTCTACGCTATTGGCCCGCTCACGCGAGAGGTCCATGTTGTGATCTTCCGGCCCATCCGCATCGGTGTGGCCCTCGATCAGCACCTCGGTGTCTTCGTACTTCTGCAGGGTACTGGCCAGGTCGGCGATGTTGGTCTTGGCAGCACTCGTGAGCGCGCTTTGATCAACCGCGAACAGCAATCCGCTGTCGAAGGTGATCTTGATGCCTTCGCCCACGCGGGTGACGGTAGCGCCCTCCAGATCGTTGCGGAGTGCTTCGGCCTGCTTGTCCATGCGGCGGCCGATGAGCGCACCGGTTGTCCCGCCCACTGCGGCCCCGATGATGGCCCCGATGGCCGTACCGTTCTTGCCCTCGAACTGGTTGCCGATCACGGCTCCGATGCCCGCGCCGGCCCCAGCACCGATGGCACCACCCTGGGCGGTTTTGGATGAGTTGCAGGCCGGGAACGCGATGAGCGTTGGCAGCGCGATGAGCATCGCACGGGAAAGGCGGTTCATGGTCATGTTGGTTTGGTTGTACAACACCCAAGCATGATGCCCGATCACCACAAGCACGGATGCGGGGATGTGCGAGGAAGGAGCGCCACGATCCCGTCGCGCCTCGGGCACGTCCTCAACGATCGAACCGGAAGAGGTCCGC
>JAGODO010000182.1 GCA_017998165.1 Flavobacteriales bacterium
GGTCGTCCTGTGCGTGTACAGCGGTGGTCGCGAACAAGGCGAAGGCGATGAACAGGGAAAGGAAGTTCTTCATGTTTCGTGCGCCGAAGCTCGGCGAAGGCGTGCGGTGCGAAAGTAGTCCCGGCCTCTTGGCAAGGCCCATGCCACGGCCCAACGACTGTTAAGCGGCCGTGCGGGGCTTGGGTTTCCGGGCGGCGACTTTCCGCGGCTTCTTCCACTTCAGCATGGTGCCCTTGCACTTGGGCGAGCCGCAGCGGCACACCCAAGCCTTCAGTTCCGCCTTTGTTGGCGGCGCGCTGATCACGATGCCGTAGTCGTACGTGATCTCCTCGCCCTTCTTGATGTTGCGCTTCGCCTCGATGATCACCTTGTCCTTGCGGCGGTCCTTGCCCTTGTGGTCATGGACGAAGGCCTCACCATTGGGCTCGCAACCGGTGTTGATCCAGCGCGCGTCGTTGCCGTCCACGTTCGCGTCGATCACCCATTCGTCGTTCAGGATGAAAATGAACGTGTGGCCGGTCTCCATGTCCGCACTGTACAGGTCGTCCGACTCCTGATGGGTGATGAGCTTGCCCTTGTACTCCATGATGGGCTCGCCCTTCTTGATGTCCGCGATGGCGAACACGCCGTTTCCGTGGATCTTCGATTTGCGCGTCTCTACTTTGATCTTCATGTTGCCGGTTTGCGGGCGCGAATGTCACCACTCTCGGCCAAGTGGCCAAAGCTGTTGTCGGTTGTCAGTTGTCCGTCTGCCGATGGACTCGTCTCGAGTTATTTCAGCGGGCTCTTTCCATCACGCGGGACAACCGACAACGGACAACCGGCAACGGGGGCAGCTCAGAAATACGCCGTACAAACAATGATCGCCGTGATCACGCACACCAGGTCCACCAGCAGCATCACCCCGAGGGTGTAGCGGCTGTTCTTCACGGCCACGCTGCCGAAATACAGCGCGACCACGTAGAAGGTGGTCTCCGCCGCGCCTTGGAAGAGGCAGACGAGTTGACCGGTGAGGCTGTCCGGGCCGTAGGTCTTCATCGCATCGAGCAGGAAACCGCGCGAGCCGCCCGCGCTGAAGGGCCGCATCAGCGCCACGGGGATGGCGTCGATCACCTCCTTGCTCACGCCCACCGCGGCCATCGCGGAGGAGAGCCCGTCCATCACGATGCCCATCAACCCGCTGTTGCGGAAGATGCTCAGCGCGGCGAGCATGGCGATCATATACGGCAGCACGCGCAGGCCGGTAGTGAAGCCGTCTTTCGCCCCATGCACGAACGAGTCGAAGAGGTTGGTGCCCTTCTCGGTGAAGTACTTCTCCTTCCAGAGCGCGTAGGCGACGATGAGGCCGATGATGAGCAGCAGCATGCCGTTGCTCAGGTTGTCCGTGAAGTGGAACTTGCCCACACCCGCAAGCGTCGCCAGGTAGGCCATCAGCCCGGCGATCACACCGCCGATGCCGAGCACGAACAGCATCACCGGCACATTGAACAGGTTGATGCGCTGCCGTATGGACACGAAGACCATCGCCGCGAGCGTGCCGACGAACGAGGTGATGATCAGGGGGATCATGATGTCCGCCGGGTTCGCTGCGCCCATGGCCGCCCGGTAGCCGATGATGCTCGTGGGCAGGAGCGTGAGGCCCGCCGCATGCAGGCACAGGAACATGATCTGGCTGTTGGACGCCCGCTCCTTCTGCGGGTTGTCCTCCTGCATGCTGTCCATCGCCTTCAATCCAAAGGGTGTGGCCGCGCTGTCCAGTCCCAGGAAGTTCGCGGCGAAGTTCAAGGTCATGAAACCGTAGGCCGGGTGATCCTTGCGCAGGTCCGGGAAGATCCGGTGGAAGATGGGCGAGAGGAGGCGCGCGACCTTTTCCATCGCCCGTGAATCCACGAGCAAGTTCAGCAGGCCGCAAAAGAAGGTCAGGTACCCGATCAGCGGAAGCCACAGGTCGGTGATGGTGTTGCGGCAGATGGGGAAGAGGCCATCCGCCGGCACGGTGCCGTGGTGGACCTTCACCGTGCCCGTGTTCGTCAATTGATAGAGCGTGTCCCCGTGCAGCCGGCTCGGGGCGTCCCCGGTGCGCAACTCTTCCAACAGCAGCGTGCCGCGCAGTTCCGCCGTGTCGATCTCGTTCACCACCAACGGCTCGCCCTGTTTGCCGTTCACCAGGGAGCCCAGCGAGTACTGTCGCCCGGTGAACAGCATCACGAAGATGTATGCGATGCTCAACAGGAGCATCCACGTCCAGAAGCGGCTGAGGGCCATGCTGCGAAGTAGCGGACCCGCCCATCGCCCGCTGCATCCAGTATGGGCGTTGCTTGAACAAAAGCGTGTGGACGGTAACCGGGAATGCTCGCGGCCCGTTGCATTCCCACGCCGCCCCGGCGAAATGTTCCGGCAGGGGAGGCAGGAGCTCCGGTGTGGATGCCGGCGCGCCAGGTAAGGGTAGGGAACGTCCGCAAGGATGTTCCCTATTCTGTTGAAAGCCTCTTCACCTGACCGGGAACAGCTCTTGGGCCCCGTCTATCTTCGACGCCGCACACCAACAGCGATACCATGAACCGATCGATACCCTTTGTCCTCAGCGCCGTGCTGCTGCTCGGCTCCTGTGTCTCCAAGAAGAAGTACGCTTCCCTGGAAGCATCGAACGCCACGCTCAACCAGAAGCTCGCCGACTGCAACATCTCCTTGGATGCCTGCAACGCCGCGAAGGCCGCTGCTGAAGGGAAGATCTCCAACCTGGAGACCAGCAACCAGCACCTGAAAGAACAGGTGAGCGAAATGAGCGTGACCAACCAGGCGCTGCTGAACAACGTGGGCAACATGGCCACGCTTTCCGCTCAGGAGGCTGCCAATCTGGAGAAGTCGTTGGAGAACATCAAGGAGAAGGACCTGCAGATCACCCGCCTGCGCGATGCCCTCGACAAGAAGGACTCCGTGACGCTCGCGCTCGTGGTGAGCCTCAAGAGTTCGCTCGGCAACCTCAACGACACCGACGTCACCATCAACGTGGAGAAGAGCGTGGTGTTCATCTCCCTAAGCGACAAGATGGTCTTCACCAGCGGCAGCACGAGCATCTCCCCGCGCGCCAAGGAAGTGCTCGCCAAGGTGGCCACGGTCATCAACGACAAGCCCGACATGGAAGTGCTGGTGGAAGGGCACACGGACGATGTGGCCATCAGCAAGGATTGCATCAAGGACAACTGGGACCTGAGCGTGCTCCGGGCCACGGCCATCACCCGTACGTTGCAGAAGGACTTCAACGTGGATCCGGCCCGTGTGACCGCTGGCGGTCGCGCCCAGTATGTGCCACTCGTGCCGAACGACACGCCGGAGAACCGCAGCACGAACCGCCGTACCCGCATCGTGATCCTCCCGAAGATGGACCAGTTCTACGACATGATCGAGCAAGGGATGAAGAAGGCCAGCGAGGACGGGCAGTAGGAATCGAACAGCATTTCGAGCGAACGCCCGGCCGATGGTCGGGCGTTCGTGTTCAAGGTCGTTCCGTCCGGCTGTTACGCCAGATGAATCCGCCGATGACCGCCACCACTGCGGCGATGAGCAGCCAGGAATAGAGGCTCGCGTTGGACATGTGCTCGTTCGGGTCGGATCCGCGGTGCGAAGATGGTCATCTGCCGTCCGTTCGGGCTCACCAGCTTGTCTTGGGCTGGGTCCGCTGAAATGCGCGTCGTATTCGCCGAAGCATTATGAGCGTTCCCCGATGACCTGGTGCGCCCGGCCGAATAGAGCCGTTGCCAGCGGAACATCGCTGCGGCCGTCGCGTTTCCCGGGACAGAAACCGCGTTATGCGACACACAACAAACCTCCTCTTCACCTGCGCCACGTTCGCTCTGGCGCTCTGTGCAACTTCCGTGGTCCGCGCTGAGGGTCCTCCCGAGGCGCCGCCTGCCATGAACGACGTGACCCTCACCGGATGGGTCCATGTGGACGACTATGACTTTGACGATGCCACGGTCCAGGTGGAAGTGAACGGTGAGATACAAACGGCCCATGTTTCCAAGTCGGGCCGATTCGATATCTCATTGCCCGCCGGTACCGAGGCCACGCTGCGTTTCGAGCATCCCGGGCACCTCACCAAGGAAGTGCTGGTGGATACCCGCCATGCACGCGACGGTTACCTCGGCCGTGATACGCGCCATGTGAAGTTCGCCGTGATACTGGAACAGGAACGCTACATGGGCGGCAACGTCTACGCCGGGCCCGTGGGCAATCTCGTCTTCGAGAAGGACGGTGGCTGCCTCACCGTGCAGCACACCAATAAGCTGGTCGTCGGCCGCAGCCGTAGCCGGAAGCCGATGGTGTTCTGATCCAACCTTTTCGATACGCGCAGGGATCCGGTTTCCGGATCCCTGCGTGTTCATTTCCGCCGTTCCCTGCACGGGCATGACCGTTCCACATTCAGCGATCCGCTTCTCGCGCATCCGGACAACCGTTCGCACCACAGGCGGGTCAAACGGAAAACCCCATCCCATGCGCACGAACCTTACGCTCTCTGTGTTCTCGGCCGCTTTGCTAACGAACGCCCAGGTCACCAACGGCGGCTTCGAGGACCTCAACAGCAGCTCGCTGCCTCAATACTGGCAGGGTGATATACACCTTCTCGCCATCACCATTGATTCCAACGGTGTGTATCATGTGGATTCCGTGGTCTATGACGGCGGCACCGACTACGCGCTCAGTACCGATGCGCATTCGGGCCAATACGCGATGGAACTGCGCAACGGCTACAACTACACGCAGCAGGGTGGCATCGTCGGCCGCATGCATGCCAGCGCCGATACCACGTCGTACCAAGGCTTTCCGATCGTGACGATCCCCATTGCGCAACGGCCGTTGTCCATCGGTTTCTGGGCGAAATACGCACCGCTCGCCACCGATTCCGCCGAAGTATCCGTCGTCGTTATGGATGAAACAGAGACCACCATCGGTACCGGGCTCCTGATCATTGGAGAGGCGGTGACGCAATACACTGCTTTTGAAGTACCGATCGTGTACACCTCTGAAATGCCCGCCATGTTCATGCGATTGACCTTTTCGAATGCCCGCTATGAGGGAGGGACCGTCACCCTGGGGACGCGCTTCCTGATCGATGATGTACACATCACCTTCGCGCCCGATGGCGTGAATGAGCAGCTATCGAGCGAACAGCGCGTCGAGGTCTTCCCGTTGCCTTCGGATGCGACATGCACGGTACATCCGCTGGATGGTTCCCGCGTCCTGGCCGCTTCGTTGATCGACGCCCAAGGCCGTGTGGTGGACTCACCCGTGCTGAGGAACAACACGTTCGAGACGTCGGCACTGCCGTCGGGCAACTACGTGCTGAACCTGCGCACCACCTCTGGTTCAGCGAAGGCACGGGTGCTGGTGAAGCACTAGGCCTGCTGACGGACACACTCAGCGATCGACGACCAGTCGCATCACGCGGAGCAGACCGGAAGCATCCGTACACCGCACGGTATACAGGCCGGGAGCCAGGTCGCTGATGTCGATATCGCCGAACGGAGCCCCTAGCCTTGTGCGATGCGCGATACGACCGCTGGCATCGGTGATGATCAGGTCCAACGCGCCACGCGCACCAGGCATGGCTACGAAGAGCGTGTGTTGCGCTGGAACAGGATAGAGTTGCAACTCTTCGTGATGGGCCTGCTCATCCAACGCTGTGCTCAGGTCGTCATCCGGCGCGCCCATCGAGGCCACGAACAGGCGGCCCTGCGACGGCATGAGGATCGTGTCGAAGGTGCACTGGAACGAGGCGTAGTACCCGGCGATGACCACAGGGCCGTCCACGCGTTTGTCGATGCAGGTGGCCCACTCATCACCGCTGCTGTTGCCGGCAGTGCTTACGAAGGCTACGCCTCCGGCAGGCTCCGTCCTGGCCACGAAGATGCCTTCGCTGTTGGTGAAGCCACCGCTCACCACACTGATCGTATCAAAGGAGACCGGCCCGTAGTACTGACCCGTCCAGTATGCACTGCCGAGCCCATCGGCCACCACGCCGTTGCCCACATCAGTGCCCGGACCGCCGTAGTGCTGCACCCAGTCCAAGGTGCCGTCCGCGCTGAAGCGTGCGAGGTAAGCGTTGTCGTAGCGGCCATACTGCCCGAAAGGGGAGCCCATCCAGAGCACGTTCTGGAAAATGTTGCCGGTGAAGTACACATGGCCATCATGCGCCACCGATACATCATATCCGTAGAGGTCGCCGGACCCGTTGGTCACGGTCTGCGTCCAACCTGTTCCGCCACCGTAGGCGCATTTGGCCATGAAGGTGCCCACGTAAGGGTCCTGTTGCGGGCGGCTGTAGCCGGTGATGTACGCATTGCCCGCATCGTCCACGTCCATGCCGTACGCGCCGAAGTCACCGCTGCTGCCACTCACCATGTTGGCGTCCACCAGGTCGCCGTCATCCGCGGTGTACCGCACGATGAAAGCGTTGAAGATGCCGACGTCGTTCTCCAACTCTTCACCGCTGAACACCGCGCTGGTGTTCAGCACGCCGCCCAGATAAGCGATGCCATTGTCGCCCACGGACACGGTGTACGCGTAACTGTAGCCCACTGCACGCCGGGCCCACAGCAGGTTCCCGTCCAGGTCGAATTTCACCAGCGCCGCTTCGCGCGTGGCCGTACCGGGGATCACCGCGCCGTTCCAATCCACGGTATCCAGGAAGGTGCATGCGGCGTACGCGTTGCCGCTGTCATCCACCACCACATCGTTCAACTCGTCGTACTGGTCGCCGCCGATGGCGATGAGCCACAGTGGTTCGCCGGCATTATCCATCCGTGCGATGAAGCCGTCCTGATCGCCGTGTGAAACGACCGTGTCCGCCGTGGTGCGCAGCGTATCGGTGAATTCACCGCAGACCAGCACGCCGCCATCGGCCAAGGCGGCCACGGCCTCTACTCGGGATTGGGGAGTGGAGAAGATCGGTGTGGCCCAGTTCCAGGATTGCGCGGTGGCCAGCAGCGGAGCGCTGGCAAGGGTCAGTAAAGCGTGTCGGAGCATGAGGTTCTTCGCGGATGGTGGTGCAAAGTACCCGCACCTGAACCATACGTTCATCCGATCAATAGCACTGCACGATGGCGGTGCCCCGATCGAAACGCCGGGCCTTCAGGTCCGCTTCGGGGAGCAGGAAGTACACCATACCCGCATCGCCCCACATCATGCCGGTCTTCCCTTCCTCGGAATCGATCTGGAAGAGGAGCCGCACATCATCCCGTGATACGGCGATGGTACCATTGCCCTGGCGCGTGGCGAACACCGCGACG
>JAGODO010000183.1 GCA_017998165.1 Flavobacteriales bacterium
GGAGGCCCTGCGGGTGAGACGCTGATGTTGCCGGTGCGCTCGTCGTACACCCGCCATTGGCTCATCGGCTTGGCGTAGAGGTTCAGTGTGACCGCACGCCCTGGCCCGCGATTCGTGAAGCGGTGGATGGAAGTGCCATTGGAGAAGCGGTCCATATCGCCCGGATGCAGATGCGTTTCACCGGCCGGCCGCAACTGCCCGGTCGGCTCCAGCACGAAGCGCTCTTCCACCACTTCACCCGTCACCGGGTGGACCCAGGCGGTCTGGCTGTTGAAGTCATGGATGCTCGTGCGCTGGCCGGGTTCGTAGCAGATCACCAGCAGTTCGAAGTCGTCGTTCCGCTGCACGCATGTGCGCGTATAGTGCCGCGAGTTCCACCGGAAATAGGGTTCCAGGTCATGGCTCGGCACAGCGTAGCGCGCGAGGATGTCGGCATACGTTGACATGTCGCGGTGGCGAAGGAGTTCCTGCACCAACTCCCGGATGGTGGTGATGGGCTTCGTGGTCATGGCTCGCTCGCGCGGTCGTGCTGAGGGCAAACCTACCGGGGTGTCCAAGGCCGGTTCCTGACGTTCGTCAGCCGGTCGCTGGAGTCTGATCATGTACGCCGCCGCCGCGAAGCGTTCGCTTTGTGCCATCACCCCGAGGACCATGCCTTCCCAAACCATCCATGTGGACAACCTGAAGTGCGGCGGCTGCGCCAGCACCATCCGCCATCGCGTGCAAGAGCTTCCGGGCATCACCGGTGTGTGGGTCGATCCCGACGCCGGTACCGTGCGTTTCGAACATGATGGCCCCTCGGTCCAAGAACAGGTCTTGGCCTTGCTCCATCGATTGGGCTATCCCGAGACCGGAACCGGCGGGACAATGGAGAAAGTGAAGTCCTACGTGAGTTGCGCGATCGGCCGTATTCACGGTGAGGACTGATCGTGAGGCTCGTGGTGATGGTGCCGTGAGCGGTGGCGCATCCGCCAGCGGTCACGCATCAGTCGCCGTTCGATGAACTCAAGGTAGTTCCGTCCCACAACGGTCATCGCGCTCAAGGCGGTCGTGACACCCGCGATCACGTAGAGCGCGACGAACAGGCGGGAGGCTTCGTGCGTAGGGTAGAGATCTCCGTATCCGACGGTCGTCAACGTGGTCACGCTGAAGTAGAACGAAGCGATCCAGCTCCAACCTTCGATCCAACGCATCACCGTGGTACCGATCAGGACCAGCGCGGTGAGCGCGCCAATGGACAAAAGCACGGAAGAGCGCAGCCGTGTGCGCTCTTCCGCTTCCTGCTTATGCCGGTCACGTACCCAGCTCATCTACTTGATGGCGATGGCTTTCGTGCGGGCCGGAGCTGTCCCAGGGTTCTTCTTGTTGATGGAGAGGTTCAGCACACCGTCCGTGAAGTGGGCCTTCACGCTTTCGGGATCGGCGTTCTCGGGCAACTGGAAACTGCGGGAGAAGCTGTTGTAGCTGAACTCGCGACGCTTCCAGCCGTCCTGCTCGTTCTCTTTCTCCGATCGCTGCTCGCTGCTTACCGTGAGGATGCCTTCCGAGACCTCCACTTTCAGGTTCTCCTTGCTGTAGCCCGGCACAGCGAGCTCCACCTTGAACTCCTTGTCCAGGTTGCGGATGTTGACCAGCGGGAATTCGCGGTCGCGGAAGAAACCCGTGCCGAGCATGCGGGCAGGCAGGTCCAGCAGGTCGGAATCGAAGAAATCAGGTTGACGCTTGATCAGGTTCATGGCTCTGGTTGTTGGGGTGCGATGCACCGGTTGATCCTGGGACGAACGTATCCTGACGAACTGCCCGGGGGAATGATGGCGGTCGTTCCGCCGATCGACTTTCGTCAGGTCGCGGGCATGCCAAGGCAGTAACATTGGGGACACGGTCAATAGCCCCCCATGGCACACATCCTCCTGCCCACCGACTTCAGCGATGCCGCGCTTCACGCGGCGTCGTACGCCGTCCATCTGTTCGGTCGCACGGGCAATCGTTATTCGCTGCTGCACGCGTACGCCGATACGCCGGTCATGGATCCAGCCCTGGCCATGAGCATGCCCGGCCTGATCAAGGACGCGGATGTCCGACTGGTGGAGTTCATGGACCGGTTCGTCCGCACTACCGGAGCGGAGGGCGTTCATCGCGAACTGATCTACGGTCCCTTGGCCCCGCTCGTTGAGGACCGCGCCACCGCTGATGCCGTCGACCTGGTGGTGATGGGGCGTGAAGGACAGGGTGCGTCGTTCTTCGGCAGCAACTCAGTGGACGTGATCAAGCGCTCCAGTGTGCCCGTCCTCGTGGTGCCCCTCGGTGCCCCGATCATCGCTCCGCGCAGCATACTGCTCGCGGACGACTACGAGGACGTGCGCGTACGCGACCTGTCCATGCTGCGCACGATCGCTCTGCGATCGAAGGCCGGCGTGCTGGTCGCGCACTATGATCAGGAGGTGCCCGAGGGTGCCCCGCATTGGAGCAACGGCATCTATGAACAGGCGTTGAAGGATGTGCGGCATTCCTTCATTTCCGCACATGGGCACGGACCCGTCGACAGTCTTGAACGTCTGGCGGAACATCAACATGCCGATATGATCGCCGTGCTGCATCGGCACATAGGTGTCCTCGCACGGTTGTTCCAACCCAGCACCAGCAAGCAATTGGCATTGAACGCGCGGCATCCGTTGCTTGTCCTGGAACAGGCGGGATCGTGACGTTCCTCACCATCCGCCCAAGTGGGGCGCGGTACGTTGGCGGACATATTCCCCAGGATGATGCCCCAACACTTCCAGCTCCTTGTCATCGGTGGCGGCAATGCCGGCCTCTCCGCGGCCGCACACCTGCTGCTCAAGTCGCCGAAGACCTCCGTCGGCATCGTTGAACCTTCGGACAAGCACTACTACCAACCGGCGTGGACACTGGTGGGTGGCGGTGCCTTCAACATCAAGGACACCGAGCGCAACGAGAAGGACTTCATCCCGAAAGGCGCTGAATGGATCAAAGGGAGCGTGGCCACTTTCCAGCCGGAAGCCAACACGGTAACGCTCGCGGACGGAAGCATGATCGGCTACGACCACTTGCTGGTCTGCCCGGGCATACAGCTCGACTGGTCGGCAGTGAAGGGATTGCCGGAGGCGCTCGGCAAGAACGGTGTGTCGTCGAACTACAGCTTCCACCACGCGCCGTACACATGGGAACTCATCAAGGGCCTGAAGAAGGGCAGAGCGATCTTCCACAACCCGCATACGCCCGTGAAATGCGGTGGCGCTCCGCACAAGATCATGTACCTGGCCGCGGACCATTGGCGCAAGACCGGTGCGCTGAACGATATGGACATCCAGTACTGGAGCGGGGGTACGAAGCTCTTCGGGGTACCACGGTATGAGAAGACCCTGCTGAAGGTCGTGGAGCGGGGCGGCATCAAGCTCAATTTCTTCTGGAAGCTGGAAGAGATCGACGGGCCGAACAAACGCGCGCGCTTCGTCGGCTTCGGGGAGAAGAACAAGGACATCGTGCAATGGGTCGAGTATGACATGATCCATGTGACGCCACCACAGAGCGCGCCGGACTTCATCAAGATGAGCCCGCTCGCGAATGCCTCCGGCTGGGTGGATGTGGACAAGCACACGCTGCGGCACAACAAATACCCGAACGTGTGGAGCATCGGTGACGCCGCTGGACTTCCCACGTCGAAGACCGGCGCCGCCATACGCAAGCAAACACCCACGGTGGTGGCCAACATGCTCGATGCCATGGCGGGCAAGCAGCTCCATGCCGACTACAACGGCTACACGTCCTGCCCGCTCATCACCGGTTATGGCAAGCTCGTGCTCGCCGAGTTCGACTACGACAACAAGCCCCAGGAAACCTTCCCCTTCGACCAGAGCAAGGAGCGCTGGAGCATGTACCAGTTGAAGCGCGAGGTGCTGCCGCGTATGTACTGGAACCTCATCCTGCGCGGAAGAGCGCAAGGGTGATCCGCAAACCCACAAGAACATGAAATGCATCCATCTGCTGCCGTTCATGCTTCCAGGCGTGTTGGAGGCCCAGCACTTCGGGGCGCGCCAACTGGTCCTGGAGGAAGTCACCGTACCCGGTATGCCGGGTCTGCAATCATTCGCGTGGGGACAACACCAAGGGCAGTGGTTCCTTATCGGAGGACGCACCGATGGCCTGCATCGGCGCCAGCCGCCTTTCGCCTTCCTGGCTTCGGACAACAATGTGAACGCCTATGTGGTGGACCCCGTCACCCGGGAAGTGTGGTCCTCTCCGATCGGTACCCTCCCGCAATCGATGCTTGAACAGTTGCAGAGCACCAACATGGAGTTCGAGCAACGCGACAGCACCTTGTATTGCGTGGGCGGCTACGGCTATTCCATTTCCGCCGCTGACCACATCACCTACCCCGATATCACGGCCATCGACCTGTCCGGGGCCATGAACGCGGTGCGGAACGGCGAAGCCATCGGTCCCTTCTTCCGGCAGATCTCCGATGACCGCATGGAGGTGACCGGAGGGCAGATGCGCTTGCTCGATGGCCGCTTCTACCTGGTGGGCGGGCAGCGGTTCATCGGCCGATACAACCCGATGGGGCCGGACTTCGGCCCAGGCTTCATCCAGGAGTACTCCAATGCGGTGCGCCGCTTCAGCATCGATGATGATGGCGTGAACATCGGCATCAGCGACTATTGGGAACACGTTGACACGGTGAACCTGCACCGGCGCGACTACAACATGTTGCCGCAGATCTTCCCCGATGGTGTAGAGGGCCTCACCGTATTCAGCGGGGTCTTCCAATACGCTTCGGACATCCCGTGGTTGAACACGGTCGACATCCGGGACACGTTGATCGCGGTGGTTCCGGGGTTCGATCAACTGTTGAACCAGTACCACACCGCGCATGTCGGCTTGTATGAACTGTCCACGGGCACTATGCGTTCAGTTTTCTTCGGTGGCATCGGCCGCTACTACTTCGATGGGAACGGCATGCTGATGGACGACACGGACGTCCCCTTCGTGAGCACCATCAGCCTGGTGAAGCGGGACGACACGGGAGGCATGAGCGAGTACGACATCGGGGCCATGCCCGCTCTTCTCGGAGCCAGTGCGGAGTTCATCCCTTGGCCCGGAACGCCACAGACGAGCACCGGCATTCTGCTCCAAGACCAGTTCATCGGTGATACCATCGTGCTGGGGCACATCGTGGGCGGCATCGAGAGCACTGCCGCGAACATCTTTTTCGTGAACACCGGGGAGCAGAGCACTGCCAGCACCAAGGTTTTCCGCGTCCTCCTTGTGGATCCTGTGGCCGCGATCAACGTGTTGGGGCCGACGGCGGCCATACGCTTGTCAGTGGAGGGCAGCACCCTGCACATCTTCCCCGGTGAACGGTTGCCGCAAGGCACACGCTTGCGCCTGCTGGACAGCTTGGGCCGTTCTATTCTCGCGCGGAACGTGACCACAGCGGATGCAGGCGCGATGCTTGATGTGGACCTGCGTAGCGTGGCTCCGGGGTCGTACATCGTGGAGTTCCGGTCGGGCATGCGCGCGATCACTGCCCGGTTCACCTTCTGAATTCGCCACGCGGGCGTGACTTTCATCACGCTTTCCGCTCCGCATTCCGCTTCACTTTGTACCGCGATCAACGAACACCCATAATGGAAACCACGACCAACATGCCCCGCATCGGCGATCAAGCTCCCGACTTCGAGGCGCTCACCACGACAGGACCGATCAAGTTCAGCGAGTACATCAAGGGCGGCTGGGCCATCCTCTTTTCGCACCCCGCCGATTTCACGCCGGTGTGTACTACGGAGCTCAGCGGATTCGCGCAGAACAAGGAATGGTTCGCCGCGCGCAACACCAGGCTGATCGGTGAGAGCATCGACAGTATCCACAGCCACATCGCATGGGTCCAGGCCGTTCGCGAGAAGACCGGTGTGTACATGGATTTCCCGATCATCGCCGACATCGACATGAAGGTGGCGAAGCTCTATGGCATGCTGCACGAGAACGCGAGCAATACCGCAGCGGTGCGCGCCGTGTTCTTCATCGACCCGAAGGGCATCATCCGTTTGGTGATGTACTACCCCTTGAACGTAGGCCGCAATATGGACGAGATCATGCGTGTGCTCGAAGCCATGCAGGCGGCGGATGCCAATGGTTGTGCCATGCCGTTGAACTGGAAGAGGGGCGAGAAGGTGATCGTGCCGCCGCCCAAGACCCTGAAAGACCTGGACGCGCGATTGAACGAGAAGGGCATCGAACTCATCGACTTCTATCTCGCCAAGAAACAGCTCGAGATGGCCTAGTGGTGGTGTGCCATCCAGCGTGAAGCGGGGGCTCCTTCGGGGGCCCTCGCCGCGTGTGGCGGTAACGATCATCACGGTGCGCTCATCAAGGTGACGATCATCACCTCCGCCCGCGAGGATGGATGGGAATTTCGCGGTGGATATGACCGGGACAGGTCGAAAACCGAACGAAAAATGACCATCAAACAGATCTACACAGGGTGCATCGCCCATGCGGCGTACTACCTGGAGAGCAACGGGGAAGCTGCCATCTTCGATCCGCTGCGTGAAGTACAGCCCTACATCGACCGGGCGGCCGCGGACAAGGCCACGATCAAGTTCGTATTCGAAACGCATTTCCACGCGGACTTCGTGAGCGGCCATTTGGATCTCGCGAAGAAGACCGGGGCCACCATCGTATACGGACCAACCGCAAAGCCCGGCTTCACGGCGCGCGTGGCGAATGACGGCGAGGTGTTCACCGTAGGCAACGCCAAGGTAAGGGTGATCCACACGCCCGGCCATACGATGGAAAGCACCACCTACCTGGTGATCGACGAGAACGGCAAGGAACACGGCATCATCACCGGCGATACGCTCTTCATCGGCGATGTCGGACGGCCCGACCTCGCGCAGCACGTGATCGCTGACCTTACCGAGGAGAAGCTGGCCGGACACCTCTATGATTCGCTCCGCAACAGGATCATGCCCTTGAGCGACGACCTGATCGTGTACCCGAACCACGGCGCGGGCAGCGCCTGCGGGAAGATGATGAGCAAGGAGACCACCGATACGCTCGGACACCAGAAGCAGGTGAACTACGCGCTCGACACCGAACTGACCAAAGAGGAGTTCATCAAGGCCGTGCTCACGGGCCTCACACCGCCTCCGGGCTATTTCCCGAAGAACGTGCTGATGAACATCCAAGGCTACGAGAGCCTTGATGTCGTGATGGCCCGTGGGAAGCGCGCACTGGACGCGCACGCATTCGAAGTGGTGGCC
>JAGODO010000184.1 GCA_017998165.1 Flavobacteriales bacterium
CTCCCTTCCGCGACGGAGGTACCCACATCACCGGTAACGCAGATGTCGAAGGTCGGCTCGATGGGATAGCCGTTGTAGAAGTCATACACGCGCACGATGTAGGTGGTGCCCTCCACCAGATCGGTGGCGATGATCTCCTCCACATCCCCGCCCAAGGTCGCGTCCGCACAATCCAGGTCCACCAGGTTGCCACAGCCTCCTTCGAACAATTGGATCACCGCATCGAGCGTGTCGGTGCCGTTGACCGTTATGGTCTGGTTCGGGCCCGTAGCGACGAAGGAATACCACACGTCATCGTTCGCGATGCCGGTGAACGTGTTGCAGACCACCGCATCAAGCGACTGGGTCGCGTTGAGTACCGTACCCGGGGTCGGCTCGCACGTCAGGTTCACGTCCAGCGGGATGGCGCCTGCACACTCGTCGTTGGGAGGACCGGGGAGACATGCCGTGGCGGAAACGGTCAGTGTGTAAGGGCCGACAGCCGCATTGTCCGGGTCGTTCATCACCGCATAGTAGTACTGGCCGGCAGGAACCGCCGTATAGAAAAGGGTCACGTTCCCATCCACGCAGGTGGTCTGGTCAAATGACGTCGCGGAAATGAAGTCCGTGAACGGGCAATCGATGAAGAGGGCCAGGAAGGCATTGCCGAAAACCGGTTCCGTGCCGCAATAGGTGATCTGGAGGTTCGCGCACTCCGTGGTGGTGAAGGTTTCCCACACTTGGGCGATACCCAGTGAATCGGCACCCTGTGAATCGGTAGCGCCGGTGTTGTCGCCGGTGAAGGTCACCGAGCCGCCGATGGCCAGGTCCTGGTTCACCGCGCCATCGCACTCATCATTCCCGGGGGGCTCGACGCCGGCCGCGATGACGATGGTGTAGTCCTCCACCTGCCCGAAGGTCGATGTATCGCACGGCGTGGGGTTCGGCGTGTTCTGATAGTCGACGCCCAGGTCATAGGTGTCGTGCAAGCGGATGCGCATGCGCGTCTCACCCACTGTCGCTCCGGCCGGTACGGCGATGGTTCCGGTGTAGGGACCGATGCCATCACCCGTGAACACCAGTTCCCCCGCCTCGAAGCTGTCGCTCTGGTCGAAGTCGATCCACACCAGGCCCTGATCGGTCTCGAACCCGCCGCTGACCTCGATGTTGACCGGATAGGACAGGCCTTGCATCATGTTGCCCGTGACGTCCGTGAAGTCCTCATAGCCCAAGCTGCTGGATGAGGCATTGTCGATACCGGCGACCGTCACGTTGCTGATCTTCTCGAACTGTGTGGCCACCGCGCTCGCTTCACAGTAAGGACCCGCAGTCGCACAAGCCGTGGCGCTCACCTGCACCTGATAGGGACCCGCGGTGGAAGGCTCACCCCGAACCGGCAAATAGTAAGTACCTGCCGGTACGTTCAAATAGAACAGCGTCGCGTTGTCATCGCCACAATCCGTGAAGTTGAATCCGTCGAAGAAGAACGCGTCGTCACCGGCGGGGCAATCCTGTGAAAGGAAGGCCCAGTAGCTGAGCGGCAACGGGTCCGTGCCGCAGTAGCTCACCGCGATATCCGTGCATTCCAGGGTCGTGAAGGCGTGCCACACGGTCACCGTATCCCCACCGATATCCAGTGTGCTACCGGGAACCATGTCGTTCGTATTGGTCGCCCCGATGGTGGTGCCGCTGAACGCCACCGCATTACCGGCCTCCAGGTCGACAGGGATCGCATTGGAGCACAGGTCATTCGCGGGGCCGCCCGTGCCGCAGGCCACCGCGCTGAACTCGATCGTGTAAGGCCCTTCCGAGCCCGCTTCGGTGAGCACCGGGTACAAATAGGTCCCTGCGGCCAGGCCGGTGAACGTGAGGGCGTAGTTCCCATCACCACAATCGACGGGATCCCCCGCATCGGTCACCGTGGTGAACAGGCAATCGTCCACCACTGAGATGAACACGTTCCCGAACGCAGGGTCGGTGCCGCAATAGCTCACCGTCACATCCGCGCACGCATCGATGGTGAAGGCTTCCCAAGCCGTGGCCGTTCCGATGCCCTCCGTGTCCGTCGCGCCGGTGTTGTCACCGTTCACCGTTACGGAACCGGGAACATTCAGATCCTGGATCACAGCGTCCTCGCACAGATCGTTCGGCGGTGCCTCCGGTGTGCCGTACACGCAGACCGAGAAGGTCGGGTCGGTCGGGTAACCCGCCTCATAGTCGTACACGCGGAAACGATAGGTGGTCCCCACGATGAGGCCCGTGGCCGGCAAGGTCTCGTTGCCGCCGGCGATGAAATCGTCCATGCAGGCGATGTTCGTCCCGTTGCACGCGCCCGAGCGCAGGTCGATCACCGCATCGAACGTCTCGTTCACCTCCACCAGGATCGTGACTGCCGACGCTGTGGCGACGAAGCGGTACCACACATCGTCATTGGCGTTCCCGACGAAGGTCGCGCAATCGACCGCGGCGATGGACTGTGTTGCCTGGTCGACCGTCCCGTTGGTCGGCGAACACGAGGTGCCTACCGTTAGGAGCGTAGCGTTCGTGCAGTTGTCGTTCGCTGGGGCAGTACCACGGAACTGTCCCGGACCGCTCGCCTGGTCAGCCATGTGCTTGCCCGCGCTCGAACCGGGCAGGGGCCGCACAGCCCGGAGACGGTGCTGGGGATAGGCGATATCCGATCCGATCCGATGCACCGCCGCTTGACCAGCGCTGCCATGACCGTGCGCCGCCTTGCCTTGGGCGACCGCCTTCGTGCTGAGAAGGACACCGGCAAGCAGTGTCCCGATGGAAAGAAGTGTAGTTGTCGTTCTCACGTTTCGTTGGGTTGGAGCGTATGGACGGTGGCCCGTGAGGGCCGGATCACCGTGGTATTCAGCGGTAAGAGGGGAACTTCGATGGATCTGACGGTGCGGGGGTCTTGCCCGCGGATGGGATTCCGCGTGTCAACCGTGACGTGTTCCCGGGGGCCAAAAATCGCTTGCGCTGATGCGGGCCGTTTCCCGCCTGTGCGCATTTATCCACGAACGCCTGTTTGGTCCGTGGATCGGCCTTTTCAATGGACGAATACCCGCTCCACCATGGGCGGATCGCCTTCACCGGTCACGCGCAGCACATAAGCTCCTGGAGCAGGCCGACCCGATGGCGTAACGCATTCCACCAGGCCGGGCGATGCCACAAGCATTTCCCGTGAGATCAGGGATCCCCGGGCGTCGAACAGTTCGCACCGGATCCGTTCCTGACCGCCGGACCAGCGCAACCAGACACCATCCAAGTTGGTGAGCAGCACGAAGTTCGGGCCGTTCGTTGATGCACCTTCGATCCCTTGACAGATCTCGATGGTCACCGTGACCGGTGAGTCGCCCACATCGAGGCAATTCCCCGTGGCCGTGATGCCGCTCAAGATCGAATCAGGCTCCGCTCCCAGCAGGTCGCTGTCGAACGCGAACGCCCAAACGTGGTAGTCACCCGGAACCATGCCGTCGGGCATCAGGTTGAAGCCGGGCAACACCGTGATGATCGTGTCCTCCGCGTCCGTGAGGACAAGCGCCGTGGCATTCCCGCTCGCACCATCCAGCGCGAACACGATCGGATCACCTCCGTTGGTACACGCGCTCACGGAAGTCGCACCGCCGATCACGGAAAGAGCACCCGCTGCGCACTCGCCCTGCGGGAGTGTTACGCAGATCCCGAAGGTTCCACCGAAACCGAAATCGTTGTTGCTGAAGATCCGTACGCGGTAGTTGGTGCCGGGATCGACCGGTATGGTGTAGCTCGTGTCCCCCGTCGCGCAGAAGACAGCCACCCCGGAACAACCATCGCGCACCTCCAGGCCGATATCCCCGATGGTACCCGGCGCGAGCTTGATCACTACTTCGTCATGCTCCCCGCTGTCGAACTGATACCAAACGTCCTGGAATTGGGTTGTCGTTGTCACGCATGATGGCGTGCTATTGACGACCGTGTTGGCGTTGTTGCCCATGACCATGCCCAACGCACAATCCTGCACCACGGCCAGCATGGTCGCGTTCGCGCAGATATCGTTCAACGGAGGCGTGTCGCACACATCCGATGTGACGGTCATCGTGTATGCACCCTCCGCCCCGGCGGTCGACAACACGGGCACATAGTAGGTGCCCGCCGCGAGCGCTTCATAAGTGATCACCGTGTTGCCGTCGTCGCAGGCGGTCGTCCCGTTGTTCTGCACATTGGCGATGAAGTCCGGGCAGCCCACGATCAGTATCGAGTACACGAGTTCGAAGAGGGGATCCGTGCCGCAGTAGCTCACCGTCACCGTGGCGCATGTGTCGATGGTGAACGCCTCCCAACACACCGGGTTCCCGAAATCCTCCGTGTCCGTCGCTCCCGTATTGTCGCCAGTGATGGAGACGCTGCCATCCGACGGCAACGTGTGAACAATGACGTTCTGGCACAAGTCGTTGTATGGCGCGCCTGTCCCCCGATGCGCTTGGACCGGCGCGTGCGCGGGGCGGGTGCTGATCGACCGTGTGATGGTGAGCGGACCGCCCGGCATCTGGGCCGTCATGGTCAGCGTTGAGAACAAAAGGATGAAAAGTGGTGCGATGCGCATAGCCGGAGCTTTCTGATAGGGCAAATGTGCCGGTGCGGAATGCCCGTGAAGACGAAGGGCGCTCACCTTTTGTGAACGCCCTTCGTGGATTCCCGGGTGCCCGCTTCCGCCGATCAGCGGAGGACCAGCCTGTGCGCGACGCGCATACCCGCTCCCGTCATCCGCACGGAATACGCACCGGCCGGCAAACGATCACCGAAAGACATCACGGTGATCTGTCCCTTGCTCAGATGTCGGAGTTCCGAATGCGCGCAGCGGCCGGTCATGTCCAGCACGTCGATGCGCACATCGGCCGCAGAACCGCTCCAAGTGATGTTCACGACACCCTCGGCCGGGTTCGGGAACAGTTCGGTGCCTGCAGCTGCTGTTCCCTCGTCCATGCCGATGCCACTGAGGCCGTCCTTCGCGCAGATGGTGAAGGACGATGGGCTCACCTCCGCTCCTCCATAGTTGAACAGGCGCACCAGGTAGGTGTTCCCGACCACCAGGCCGCTCTGGAAGATCTCTTCCAATTCCCCGCCCACCGTGGCGTCCGCGCAGCCGATCTCCGACAGACCGGAGCAATCGCCTTCGAACAGCTCCACCACCGCATCGAACCCTTCGCCGCCCTGTACGGAGATCGTCATCTCTGTTGCCGTCGCGACAAAGGAGTACCAGACATCATCGTTGGCCGTTCCCAAGTAACCGTTGCAGGAATCCGCTGGCTGACTTTCCGTGGCACCGAAGCTGTAGCCGTCCGTCGGCTGGCAATCCGGACCGGTGGTCAGCGCGATGGCCGCAGCGCAGTCATCATTGGCCGGCGCAGGCGGCGGCGGCGGCGTGGCGGACACGCAGATGGTGAATGGGCCCGGGTCACCGTACTGCGTATTGGAATAGACCCGCACGATGTAGTCCGTGTTCTCCGTCACCTCAACGGATTGCGCTGCCGGGGGCAGCACGTAGCACAACAACTCGGTGCCCGCGCAGGCATCCAGCACGACGAGCACATTGTCCGTCATCGTTTCACCCGGTACCAGGTCCACATCCACCGATGTGTTGCTCCCGCTGTTGAAGGTGTACCAGACATCCGCCCAGATCCCCGTGGAGGCATCGTCGCAGGTGGGACCCGCTTCGCTCTGCGTAGCATTGGTGTTGTCGCCGGGCGTCGGGCTCGCGCAGTCCTCCCCAACGGTGAGCGTTTCGGGCGCGGTGCAATCATCGTTGGCGGGCGCACCCCCGCCGCGGAGCGCGGATACGAACGCGCCGGAATGCCGCACGGACTTACCCGCAAGCATATCGGCACGGCTCTGGGCATCGCTCGCAAAAGGCGAAAGCGCCAGGACAATGGCTCCCGTAATAGTGGACAAGGTGTACTGTGTTCTCATGGTGTGTGGTTCAGGTCATCACAAAGATGCGCACCGGTTCCGCACATACCCCCGCTACATTTACCTCCACCCTGTTTTCCATGGACATTCCTCTTATCAACCGCCACGCCCTCGTCTGCGGCGCCAGCCAGGGCATCGGCAAAGCCACCGCCCTCGAACTGGCGCGGCTCGGCGCGCGCGTCACGCTGCTCGCGCGCGATGGCGACAAGCTCCGCGCTGTTCTCAACGAGCTCGATCGTTCCAACGGTCAGCAGCACGCCGTGCTCGAAGTGGACATGTCCGTGACGGACATGCTGCGCGCGGCCATGGATGCGCTGCTGGACAAGCACGGTCCCGTACACATCCTGGTGAACAACACGGGTGGCCCGCCGCCGGGCCTGGCGCATGAGTCGGCCGTGAACGCCTACGCTTCCGCTTTCCGCCTGCATCTGCTCGCTTATCAGACCATGGTGCTCGCACTGGTACCGGGCATGAAGGACGCCGGCCATGGACGGATCATCAATGTGATCAGCACCAGCGTGAAACAACCGCTGCCCAACCTGGGGGTGAGCAACACGATCCGCGGCGCCGTCGCGCAATGGAGCAAAACGCTCGCCGGCGAACTGGGGCCTTTCGGCATTACCGTGAACAACGTGCTGCCCGGGGCCACGCGTACCGAGCGCCTCGCCGCGATCATCAAGAACAAGAGTGCGAAGACCGGCATGAGCGAAGAGGAGGCCGCCGCTGAGATGGCCCGCGAGATCCCCTTGCGGCGCTTCGCGCTACCCGAGGAGATCGCCGCAGCGATCTCGTTCCTCGCCGGACCGGGCGGCGCCTACATCAACGGCATCAACCTGCCGGTGGATGGGGGAAGAACGGGGTGCTTGTAGCATTCCCATCAGGGCCTCGCGCAGCGGACCCCGGGATCAGTGGAGAGCTTGCCCCGCGTGCCGCTCGCGATCCGTCGAACTTCTTACCATCCCCAAGCCCGTTGATCCCGGAGCCGGTGTGCAGGAGAATGGCCTCTTTCGCATTTCCACATCCACGATGAAAAAACAGGTCACGGTGAGCCCGTCGAACCGGTTCGACGGGCTCACCGTGACCTATCAATAGATACAATGAAGAAGGGCGGACATCGCTGCCCGCCCTTCTCTGAAGCTTCAGGTTCTTATCGCACCATCAAGCGCTGCTCGGTGCGGACACCGTTCATCGTGAGGCGGACGTTGTAGTTGCCAGGCGCTACGCCGGTCAGATCGAGCGTGCGCACCGTACCGTTGTTCAACTGGGCCTGCTGGGTGTACACCGAGCGCCCGGATACGTCGAACACTTCGATGGTGCCGCGGCCGCTCGCCCCGATGTAC
>JAGODO010000185.1 GCA_017998165.1 Flavobacteriales bacterium
CCTTGCTGGCGGCGTTGCCGGCGGACGCCATGCTGATGGGGCGGGAGGACCGGGAGCGGTACGGTCATGATGAGACGGAGGACCTTCGTTTCCCGCCGGATGTGGTCGTCAGGGCCAGGAACACCGCCGAGGTCGCGGCCACCATCAAACTCTGCGCGCTCCATGAAGTACCGGTCACGCCGATAGGAGGACGCACGGGCTTGAGCGGTGGGGCGCTCAGTGTGCAGGGCGGGGTCGGCCTGGCGCTGGACCGCATGGACCGCATCCTCGACATCGACGAGCGGAACCTGCAGGTGACCGTGGAGCCCGGTGTCATCACCCAGGCGCTCATGGACGCGGTGGCGGCGAAGGGCCTTTACTACGCCTGCGACCCTAGCAGCAAGGGCAGTTGCACCATCGGGGGCAACATCGCCGAGAACGCTGGCGGGCCGAGGGCCGTGAAATACGGCGTTACACGCGACCAGGTATTGAACCTCGAAGTGGTCCTCCCGGACGGCAACGTGGTCTGGACCGGCGCGAACACGTTGAAGAACAGCACGGGCTATGACCTTACCCGACTGCTGGTAGGCAGCGAGGGGACGCTCGGGGTCATCACCAAGGCGGTATTGCGCCTGTGCCCTTTGCCGAAGGAGACCCGCCTGATGCTCGTGCCGTTCGCGGACGCGGAAAAGGCCTGTGCCGCGGTGAGCGCTGTTTTCCGCGCGGGCATCGTACCGAGCGCGCTGGAGTTCATGGAGCGTGACGCGATCGCCTGGACCATGCGGTTCACGGACGGCCTCCCGGCGCAACTCTCCACGGACCCCGGAGCTTACCTGCTGATCGAGGTGGACGGCAACCATGCCGACGTCCTCATGCGCGAATGCGAAACCATCCTCGGGGTGATGGAGGCGCACGGTGGAGGGGAGACCCTCTTCGCGGAAACGAGCGCGGAGAAGGATGCGCTCTGGCGTCTGCGCCGAAGTGTGCCCGTGAGCGTGAAGGCGCACAGCGTTTACAAGGAGGAGGATACCGTCGTGCCGCGCTACGAACTGCCGCGTTTGCTCGAGGGGGTGAAGTCCATCGGTGCGCGTTACGGCTTCAGCAGCGTGTGCTACGGCCATGCCGGCGATGGCAATCTGCATGTGAACATCATCAAGGGCGACCTCAGCGACGCCTTCTGGGAGAACGAGCTGCCCAAGGCGATCCGGGAGATCTTCGAACTCACCGTTTCATTGGGCGGTACGCTCAGCGGGGAGCACGGTATCGGCCTGGTCCAGCGACCGTACATGGACATCGCGTTCAACGAGACCCTGCTCGACCTGATGCGTGCGCTCAAGCGCGTGTTCGATCCAAAGGGGATCATGAACCCGGGCAAGGTGCTGCCTTAGGACAGGTTGAACTGCGCGTGGAGGTATCTTCTACTGTAGCACGAACCGCGACGAGCTATTCGCAGAACGCATCAGATACACGCCACGCGGCCAAGCAGACACATCCAATTCGGTCAGGCTGCCGGCAAGGCGCGCGACAACATGCCCGACGGCATTGAGGATGACTATGGCTTCCGACGGGTCCGGCGTTGGGGGGAGTTTGATGTGGGAGGTAGCGGGGTTCGGGGAAATTGCGATGGTTGGAATTGTGCCGATGTCGTTCACGCCGACCTCTGAAGCACAGGGCCCGGCATAACTCTCGCCGATGAATTTGGCGGCGAGGTTGACTGAGTCGGTATCGGCGAGGATACCGCAGATCACGAAAAGAGTGTCTCCAAGGAAAGCTGTGCCCCTTGCGCCCGCATAGCCGTCTCCATCAGATAGGTTGCCCGGTACGCTGCACCACTCGGCGCCGTCCCATGTAGCCAGTCCCTTGGAGGAAATGCCTCCTGCGAAGCGGAAGCCACCTCCGACATAGAGCAACCCATCGTGCTCAACCATCCCGCCTGCACCGGAAACCCCGGAATCATCTCCCAAGTCTCTTTGTAAGCCCACATCGCCGAGTTTGTGGAACTGAGAGCCGTCCCAGCGCATGATGTCCCTACCAGGATTGTTCGATGTGATGGCGATCTGGCCGGCTACATAGAGATCATTCTGATAAACAGTCATGCTCCAAATACTGGAAAAACCCGCTTCGAGACCAGGACCAAGTGGATGCCAGGTATCGCCTTCCAAGTAGACTATCCTCACGTAATCACCGTCGATGTATATGGGACCGGTTACGATCAGTTTGCCGTCATACTTTGTTATGTCCAAAACCGAAGCGCCCAATGGATCCGGTTCAGGCAGCGGCGGCAAAGGTTGCCAATGGCCATTGACCAAGCGGGCCATGCCTCCACACATTACACCGTCGACCATACTGAAGCTCCCGACGGCGTAAAGAGTATCATCGAGCACACGTAAGGACCGGACGCCCCAATGGTCAAAGACCCCTAGTGTTGACCAGCCCGTCCCGTTCCAGAACTCCACATTGTAGGCGGGAATAGTATCCGCGCCAGCCGGATTGGTCTCGAAGTGGCCACCGATAAATAGGGTATCATGAAATTCCACGATGCTGCGGATCTCTCCGTTCACGGGGATGAGTTCCAGACCTTGGGATGAACATTTGACCAGCATATTCTCCCACTCTGGCGTGCTGAGTTCATAATCCAAGCCTCCGCCCAAATACACACGCTGACCATCATCACTGTTGTAGGCAGAAAAAAGGTTGCCCACCAAACTTGTATGGATACCCACCGGCGCCCAGAACGGCTGAGCCGTGGTGGCGAGAGCGAATAGAACCGATGCCACACCCACGATCGAGCGGCGGAGAAGATGCGCAGGCATCAGCGCACAAGGCTTAGTGGAATGGTTCTACTTCCTATTTGCAAGAGGTATATGCCCGCCTGCAAAGGGTCGAACTGGAGTAAGCCGGACCCGTCCGAACTCACAACGAATCGTTCGGACGCCACTAGTCTTCCACCAGTGTCATAAAGGAGAGCGTGTTGCGCGCCAATAGGAAAGCCTACAATACGTATGCTACCCGAAGTAGTCTGGTAAGCAACGGCCGTTGAGCCACCGACAACCCCGTTTTCCACGACACCCACAACCCCTTCCATGCAGAACGCTGTGAGGAATGCGTCGCAACCAGAGAGAGCGTCCAGTTCTGAATCCCACCAAGCACCGTTCAACTCATCGTTCAACGGGAAAAATTGTTCGTTCTGATCATCGTAGGGTGACGATGTGTTTCCGGCTGCGTACAAACGATGGGTACCCTTCAGCGCGAGCGTGCGAATCATTTCAGCGTGGCCACCTATATCGGAATCGCCGCCGAAAAACGTGAGCCATGACCGCTCGTGTGCCGGTGAAAGGGAAATGATGTAAGCATCCCCAACACCCTGCGGAGACAGCTCACAGTAAAGTCCGTCCCAACATGAAGCGGCCATTGTCGTGGCCCATGTGATGCCTGCGGCGTAGATCTGGCCGTAGCTATTTACCTCGATACAACGCAGCCAGTTGGATCCACTAGACCCAGTGACGTATGTGCTGTACTTGCGCACATGATCAGCACCCACCTGCCAGATATACCCTTTTTCGAGGTTGCTGGAATTCGGGCTCTGAGACCACGGCGCATCCGTGGAAACGGGCATGTCGCTCTCACCTGCTAGGGCGATTCCAGCCAAAAAGACATCCCCGTTGTTCTTGTCTAGGGTCATTGCCGGAAAATCAGTGCCTCCACCGTAAGAGAAGAAACTGCCCCACTGTTGAACACCGTTAAGGTTGAATTCCTCAAGCATCACATCTGTGGAATAGGTTGAAGACGAGTGATTGTGCGCGCTGGTTCCACCGGCAGAGAGAGTTTGGAAGGCAGTGCTTCCGGTCCTGCCAGCGGCAACGACTTTGTTCGCACCGACCCGGACGGTATTGGCTTGATCTGGTCCTGTTCCACCAAAATAGGTGCTCCAGGCAACTTTGAAACTTTGGTTCAATTTGACCAGGAAGCCGTCCGTGCTGCCCGCTTGTTGCCAAGAGACCTGTCCGCTGGGCGGTGTCAACTCTGTGGGCAGGGGAAGACCAGCGAAAGCGCTTCCACAGACATAAAGATTGCTCAGAGCGTCGAAGTCCAAGCTGCGAACTGCTGAACCACCACCCCCGAAAAATGTGGACCATGATAACACGCCATCGAGCGAATTGAACGATGCAATGAATGCGCGATCGCTTCCTCCAAGGGTCACGTTAACATATCTCCCCGTCGGCTGCGGGTTCGGAACAGGGATGTCTGCACCACCTAGACTTCCACCAATGAACAGTTCCCCGCCGAGTGGTGGTGTAGCGCAACCGTAACCGAGCTGATCTCCTGTGCTCGAGCCGTAGATTGTAGACCAAATCAAATTGTCGTCATCATCGAATCGAGCAGCGATGACGGCCGGTGCTGCACTTGTCAGGACCAAACCCGGGTCGGCCGGAAAATCGTTGTTAGACCAGGTCTGACCCGTAAGGTAGTAGTTGCCCGATGCGTCGATTCGGCTTCCGAAAACAAAATCATCTTCCACACCGCCATAATAGGTGCTCCAGCAAATCCCATCGGTGAACACGGACGGGCCCCCCATCATCGGCGGAGGTCCGATCAGTAGTACGAGTGGCTTGTATCGGTCATACTCGTCGAAGGTGAAGCCCACTTCGCCGGTACTGGTGTTGGTGGTGTACTCGGCGGTCCAGTTCACATCGTAGATATTGTTCTCTTCGTCGTACTGATAGGCCACGGCCTGCGGCAGCACGACCCAAGTGTCCTGAAGCAGAAGCTTCAGGTTGCCGAACACATCCAGATCGATCTCATCCTGCCCGGAGAGCAACATCTTCAGGTTGGCCGGGTCGCCTTCGGGCCGAATGACGAACATGATCTTCTGGCCACGGCTTCCACAGTACATGTACATGTCGATCTTCGGATAGATGTTCGGGTACATCATCCAGGTGTATCCCGGCACCATGGTCTTGCCCCCAACACCGCACCACGGCAGATGGAAGTTCTTGTGGTAGTCGCGTTGTCCGTTCACGATGGGGTCCGGATGCAGGGCACCCGTGCCATTGAACGCGACGTCCAATCGGCGCAGCGTATCCATGGTGGATAGGCTCGTATCGATACTGGAGAGCACAAGGGAAAACTCACCGCTGCGCTTGATGAAGGCCCTTGGCGAACCTCCCTCGGTCACGTATTCGATGTTGGCCGCGACGGAACCCGTGGTCGTTCGCACCCAGCCCGTGTTCTTCCAGAAGCCGTATGCTTCGCGCAACTCCTCACCATAATAGTCAGGCGGCAGGTGCAAAGTGTCCTGTGCCTCAGAGGGGGGGGGCAAGCGCGAGAGTTACAGCGAAAGTGACGATCAGCTTCTTCATGACGCGGAGGTTTTCGGGTGAGCGATCGGCTGCCGGAGAGTTGCTGACCACACCGAAGGTATTTGCTACGTAATTCAATGCGCGAAGAAGTTGTGAACGGGCGGCCATCTTGTGCAGGGCCGCAACAGGTCTGATGCGAGAGCCGGAATGTAGACTCCATTCAATGCTCGCGCCGCACACCGTACACCGCGCGCTCCACCTCACCGTCCTTCAAGTAAGCCTGCCACACCATGCGGCCAAGCGTATCGTACTCGGTCCAAAGGCCTGTTTCCTTTCCCTGGTGGTACCACCCGTTCAGGTGACATGCCCCAGGGCCGACATACCACCGATCATGCGGCCCTTCCAGCAGTCCATTGAAGTAGTTGCTGTGCTGTGCAGGACGGCCGTTCGGGAACAAGCGGTAAAAAGGCCCGTTCGGCACGCCTTGGGAGAAGACCTCTGAACGCACTGGTCTGCCGAGGCTGTCCCAGTAGATCCGGAGCCCATCCTTATGACCATCCGAATAATGCGTCAGGGAGCGGCGCTTCCCGTCCGGATGAAAGCTGCTCCACCAACCATCGCGAAGGTCCTGGCGGTACTGCCCGTGTACGCGCACCTGGCCACCGGGCCAGTACAAAGTGAGGGGGCCATCCTTGATCCCGTTCCGCCTTTGGAACAGGGCGGATGGGTGTTGATGCCGGTCGATGACGCGCACTTGCTCGCCCGATGGATCGCAGGCCATCAAGAGAAGGCAGATGAACAACGTGCGTATCAAGGCTCTCCTGCCCGGAAACATCGCGGGCCGGCGTGAAAATACCGTGTCCGTGTCCGGGCGGAGCGATGCTCCGATCGTCAGGGCAATGTGGCCAGCAGGTCGCGGAATCGGGGGAACAAGCGGATGCCCGCAGGTGGGGTCATGTCCGCGTCGGCTACCCGCGATCCGGTGAAGACATGCTCGATGCGATCATCCGGCATGGATGCGCGCAGTTTTTGCAAATGCGGCGGTAGGTCATCACTGTGCGGGAAAGCGGTAAGCACCGCGATGAAGGTGATGGGGCCGGTGAACTGGTCGGCGACCTGGGCCAGATCCTCCATGGGAACGCTTTGGCCGAGATAGATGGTCCGCTCGCCCGCGATGCGGAGACGATAGTGCAGATAGAGCAGCCCGATCTCGTGTATCTCATTCTCGGGCAGGTAGAGCACATGGAGCTTCCCTTCCAGGCGGGGCAACGGCCGGGCCTGGTCAATGGCGGCCACCAGTTTCTGCCGCACCATGTTGCTGGCGAAATGTTCCTGTGCCGGGCAGATGGTGTTGCTCTGCCAGAGCACGCCCACATGTTCGAGCAGGGGTACGTACAGCCGTTCGGCCAGCGCACGGAAACCCTCCACCGCGCGGAACGCGTCCGAAGTGCGTTCGAAGAGATCGGCGTCATAGCTCAGCATGGCGAGCTTCAGCGCGTTGAGCGAGATATCGGGATCGCTCTTGTCATCGGCCACCTCCTTTACGCGGCGGTCGCGCTCGGCGCGGGAGAGCGCGGCGATGTGGGAGATCTTCACGCCATGCCGGTTCAGGAAGGCGACGTTCAGGATGGTCTTCAATTCCTCCGAGCTGTACGTGCGGATGTTGGTATCCGTGCGGTCGGGATCGAGCAGCCCGTAACGCCTTTCCCATATGCGTATGGTGTGGGCTTTCACGCCGGAGAAGTTCTCCAGGTCGCGGATGCTGAATCGATTGAGGAAAGGACCCATTGTCAGGCTCGGCTGGCTGTCAGAATGCGTTCAATGCGCGGTCGAAAGTTCCGGAAAGGAACGGGATCCCCGGTGATGGGGATCCCGCTCTGTCCGAAGTCGTACGATCAGCGCGCCACTTGCAAGGGCAAGGTGCGGCTGCCGCGCTCGTTCTGCACGGTCAAATGGTAGATACCATTGGCAAGGGAAGCCGTCGGGATGAT
>JAGODO010000186.1 GCA_017998165.1 Flavobacteriales bacterium
GGCGTTGCCGAGAGTTGGATGGATCCCACGTTGTGGCATTGCCGCGTATCGAAAGGCGTGATGACGACGGGCTGGTAGCTCCGGTGCAAATTGGTCTTCACGTTGTCCAGCACGTACTGCATCACTTGCGCCTGGCCTGGTGTGAAGAGCGTGTTCACGCACGGCGCGTATGACATCACGTTGTGCGTCATCGGGGTGTAGGCATCGCCATTGGCGTCCGTAACCGTGCCGATGTAATTGCAGGTACCGTATTCGATCATACCGGCCTGTCCCAAGTTGGGATCGGCGGGCGTATCGCAGATGAGGTCGCCCGCCGTGGTGCAGTTGCTGCCGTCCACCAACTCCGCCCCGAAGGCCGTATCGTGGGTATGCATGAGACCCAGCACATGGCCCAGCTCATGCGCGGCGATCTGCGCGCTTCCTTGACCCAGCAGGTAAACAATGTCGCCCACGGCGATACCGCCGAGCCCGTTGGGCAGCATGGTGGTGTACACCATGGTGATATAGCCCGGCTCGTAGTACGGGTTGATGACGGCCGGGTTGAAACTCCAAAGCGCATGGAGCGCGTTGTTGTCCACTATCTGCACCGGCCCGCACAGTTCGAACTGGATGCCGGTGTTGTTGTCCGCGAAGATGGCGTTCATGCCATCGAGATCGCGCTGCACGATGCTGCCGGTGGTGGCATCGCCGCCGGGTCCGCTCTGCGAGGCGATGATGACCTTCACCTTCACGTAGCGCGTCCCGCCACGCGGCTGGTAGCCCTGTGCGGCCTGGATGGTGGCCGGGGAAACGGAGGATGTGCTCTGGCACCACGGCACGCTGGCTTGCGCGGGAAGAAGAACAGGAAGCGTGAACGCTGCGAGGAATGCGGCCGTGGGCAGGATATGGGAACGCATAGTGTGGCTTCGTGACGGGCGTGAAGGTGGGGAGATTGCCGGGCCTGTCGCAGCTACTAATGCACGAAGGGTAGTGCCTCTGTCTGCGCGAACAAAAAGAGATACAATGACTTCGAACATCTCTTTCCACCTTTTTGATGCCAAAAAGGTGGAGCCAAGAAGGCACCACGATCAAAGCGCCGAGCCGGTCTTCACAGGCCCGCAGCACAGGCCTGCCGACCGGTCGGCGCCGCGCTGATCGTGGACGCCCACCGCACTCCTGCGCCAATGATGGCGGTCGTGCGGTGTAGTTGGTAGAGCGCATGCAATCGTTCGAGGACGGTGCGGGTGGTGAGCCTGCCCCGTGCAAAGATCCGCGCTGAACGCCTGTGTGTGCGGTGTGCCACGAGCTAACGCACCTTTTCGCAATGGATCCTGGGTTCGATGTCGGCGCCACTATAACCTTCGTTCTATTGCCGCCGCTCTTATTCCGGCGAACCTTGCGCATGTCCCCGGCTAGCATCAACTTGCACCATGCGCTCTTCCATTCTCCTCAGCCTTTCCTTCCTAGCTGCCGCGAACCAGTGGGCCGCTGCGCAGACCGTGGAACCGCGTGCGGTGCTGCCTGCTGGTGGCAGCGGTGAGGGCGCAGGCACCAGCTTGAGTTGGTCCGTGGGACAGGCGGCCAGCGCCACTTACTCCGATGGGAGCAGCGCGGCCACGGCCGGTGTGCAACAGCCCGAGGGCGTGCGGCTTCGCCTGAACATGGCCGCACTGCTGGACGGTCCCTACGATGCGGGCACCGACCTGATGCACGACAGCTTGCGCACGCGCGGCCTGTTGCCGCTGACCGAACCGTTCTCGGCCATGGGCCTCACGCCTGTTGGGCTGCAGGGCGCAACGCAACTGGCACCGGAGGCACTGCTCACCACCGGCCCGAACGCCCTGGTGGATTGGGTGCTGATCGAGTTGCGAGGTGCCGATGACGCAAGCCGTGTGGACGCGGCCCGTGCAGCGCTGCTGCAGCGCGATGGCGATGTAGTGGATGTGGACGGTGCATCGCCCGTGCGCATCACGGCATTGTATGGTAGCTACCGCATCGCACTGCTGCATCGCAACCATTTGCCGGTGCTCACGCAAGCACCCGTGGCGCTCGGCCCCGGCGAGAACGCGTTCGACCTCATCGCTGGCAGCACACCCTTGCACGTACCTGATGCGCAAGTGCAACGCGACGGTCGCCATTTGTTATGGCAGGGTGATGCGAACGGCGATGGCACGGTGAAGTACGTGGGTGCGGACAACGACCGCGACCCGGTGCTGGTGGCCATTGGTGGTACGGTACCCACCAATACCACGAACGGCTACCTGCCCACCGACGTGAACATGGATGGCACCGTGAAGTACGTAGGTGCCTCGAACGATCGCGACCCCATGCTCATCACCATCGGTGGATCGGTGCCCACCGCTGTTCGCGCCCAACCTCTTCCCTAGAACTCCCCACCATGCGCTTCCTTACGCTGCTCTCTTCCCTCCTGCTCTGCGGTACGCTCGCGGCGCAAGTTCCGCAAGCCTTCGATTTCCAAGCCGTGGCGCGCGATGCCAGCGGCAATGTGCTTTCGGGGCAGGCCGTTTCGGTGCGCCTCACCGTGCACAGTGCCAGTCCCGGTGGTGCCATCGCTTACCAAGAGACACATGCCGTTACCACCAATGCCTTCGGCTTGTTCAGCGTGGCGGTGGGACAAGGCAGCACCGTGCAAGGTGTTTTCGCCGAGGTGGATTGGAGCGCGGCCGCGCACTATCTGCAGGTGGAACTGGATGCCACCGGCGGCAGCAACTACGTGGACATGGGCACCACGCAATTGCTGAGCGTACCCTATGCCTTGCACGCTGGCGGTGTGGATTGTCCCACGGTGAGTTTGCTCGGCGATACGCTGAAGCAGGCGAACGGCTGCTTTGTGATCATACCCGGCCTTAGCGCGGCGAACGGTGGCTGTGCGGACGCCGACAACGACGGCTTCTACAACAATGCGGGCTGTCCGCCGCTGGATTGCGACGACACGGACCCGAACGTGAACCCCGGTGGCACCGAGGTCTGTGGCAATGGCAAGGACGACGATTGCGATGGCGTTGCGGACAACCTCACCAACCCCACCGACTTCGTACTCTGGTACGCGGATGTGGACGGCGATGGCTTCGGCGATGACGCAGCGACCGTATCGGCCTGCGCACAACCCACAGGTACCGTATCCATCGGGGGCGATTGCGACGACACCGACCCCGCCATCTTCCCCGGCCAGAACTGCAGCGCGACCTGCACTGCCGCGGAGGTCGCGTGGTTGAACGCCAACTTCCTACTCTACACCGATGCGCTCGGTGGGGCTCTGGGTTCGTGCTTCGGCAACGGGAATCAAGCCGACTGCATACAGAACGCGCTGGAAAGCCAAGGCATTCCGTTGAGCGTGGATTGCAATGCATGCGGCTTGGCATGGTTGGCATGCCTGCAGCAGGAGTGCCTGGTGCAGTGCATCAGCAGCCCACAGAGTTGCAACGCCTGCATGCTGAGTTCGGGCTGCACGGCCAGCATGATCCAATGCTTCGGCTTGGTGGATGCTGATGGCGACGGCATGCCTACGGGCTCCGATTGCGATGATACTGATGCAACGGTGTACAACGGCGCACCCGAACTGTGCGATACGAAGGACAACGACTGCGACGGGCAAGTTGATGAGGGAAACGCGTGCTGCTTGGACAACGACGGTGACGGCTTCACCAACTGCGATGGCGATTGTGACGATAACAACCTGGAGATCAACCCAGGTGCCGCGGAGATCTGCGAGGACGGCGTGGACAACAACTGCGATGGAACGGTGGACAATGCGACGACGTGGTTCGAGGATCAGGATGAAGATGGGTTCGGCAACCCCAGTAGCTCCGTGGATGCATGTGAGCAGCCTCCCGGCTTCGTCGCCAATGGCAACGATTGCGACGACCAGGACCCCACAATATTCCCCCTCGCGGGGCCCGGGATCGGCTGCTCCTCCTGTTCCCCGGAGGATCGCCAGTGGATGGACGACAACTACTTATCGCTGTGGAACACCACCGGTGTCGCGGTGGGCGAATGCCAGGGGCTCACGGGCCAGGCGGCGTGGGATTGCCTGCGCAACCAGATCCAGCCCTTTGTGCCCATCGGGCCCACCTGCTTGCAGTGCGCCGTGGAGCGTGCCTTCACCGTGCTGGGCAGTTGTTCAACGGATTGCTTCCCATGGCTCTTGAGCGATGGTGTGGTGGCCGGTTCGGTGGATTGCAACCTGTGCACCATCAGCAACGGTGTGCATACCGCCTTTGCCGCATGCACGGGCGTGGTGGACTTGGATGGCGATGGCGTACCTGCTTCCGCTGATTGCAACGACAACGACGCGACGTTCAGACCCGGCGTGGAAGAGATCTGCGATGGGCTCGACAACAATTGCGACGGACAGGTGGATGAGGGCGGCGTGTGCGGATGCGCGCCCGCAGGCACACCGTGTGAAGATGGCAATGCCTGCACGGTGAACGACACGGAGGATGGCGCCTGCAATTGTATCGGCATCGCCGTCAGCTGCGACGATGGCAACCCCTGCACGATCGACCTCTGCGACCCGCAGACCGGCTGCGTTCACCTCCCTGCACCTGCTGGAACAGCGTGCGACGATGGCAACCCCAACACCATCAACGACGTTTGCGACGGCACCGGATCCTGTTCAGGCACGCCGATCCAGAACGAGGTCTGCAACGGTATCGACGACGACGGCGATGGCCTGCTTGATGCAGCCGATCCCGGCCTGGTGCTGGTACTGTGCGAGAACCAAGTGGGTGTGTGCAGCGGTGCGCAAAAGACCAGCAACCTGTGCGTGGGCGGCGCTTGGCTCACGTGCTCCCTTGCAGACTACGATGCCGGTTCACCCGTGTTCGAGCCCACCGAGACCAGCTGCGATACGCAGGACAATGATTGCGACGGTTTGGTGGATGAGGACAACGTTTGCGACCCATGTCCAGGCATGTGCTTCATCAGTGGCGCGTGCTTCAACAACGGTCAGGAGAATCCAATGGCGCCCTGTCAGATATGCAATACGTTCCAATCCACTACAAGCTGGTCGTTCCGGCCCTTCGGTACAGTTTGCCTCCAAGGCACGGACTGCACCTTCGATTCCTTCTGTAACGGCGCGGGTCAGTGCGGATCCTTGAATTTCAAACCAGCCGGCTCACCGTGTGACGACGGCAACCCGAACACCATCAACGATGTGTGCAACGGAGCCGGCAGCTGCACTGGTACGCCTTGCCCTGATGCGGATGCCGACGGCTTCACCACGTGCCAAGGCGATTGCAACGATAGCAACGCGAACATTCGTCCCGGCGCTGTGGAAGTTTGCGATGGTGTGGACAACAATTGCGATTCGCAGGTGGATGAAGGCGGCGTGTGCCCGCCCGGCGCCACCAGCGAGATCGAGCCCAATGGCACAAGGGCGGAGGCGGACAGCGCTCCGCTGCAGATCTCAGGTTCGCAACAGATCGCTGGCGCCATCACACCAGTAGCCGATCTTGATCACTTCAGGGTCCTCAGTTCCGCTGAGCAGGTTTGGCGCTTCGAGACCTTCGACAACTCCGGCACGGATTGCACCGGCGGCATCACGACCACGCTCCGCTTCCAGGACAATGCCGGCACGCAGCTCGTGACCGACGCGACCAGCGGTATTTCAACCTGCTCGGCCATCACCTTCACGGTTCCAGCCGGCGCGTATTATATCCAGGTCCGGGAGACCGGTGACAACAGTGCCGTTCCCGCCTATCGCATGCACGCAACAGCGATCTCGGCCGCGTCCACGGAAGTGGAGCCGAATGACATTCAGGCTCAGGCCAACGTCCTGTCCGGCCTCGAACTCGTCGCCCACGGAAGCCACCAGTTGACGACCGATGCGGATTGGTACGTGATCACCATCCCCATCGGCAATCCCCTATCCGTGCGCGCAGAGCTCATTGAAGGCAGCGCCGAAACCTGCGAATCCAACGGCGTTGACAGCCATCTCACGCTCTTCAACGCCGCAGGCACGCAGATGGTGGCCGACGACGATGACGGTCGCGGGTTCTGCTCCTTGATCGATGGCACCGGTTCCGTGCCGCTCGACGCAGCGGCGCACGATCTTCCCGCCGGAACGTATTTTCTGCGGGTTCGATCGTCTTCGACGTCCAACACCCCTGCCAACATGTTCGATTACAAACTCGTGGTGACGATCCGCTAAGCAGGCGTGGCTGCGGGCACGGCCTGTGACAATGGCAAACCGAAAACGAGCAACGATGTGTGCAATGGGTCGGGCGTCCGTATAGGAACGCCCTGCTCATCGCACCTCCAGCACCTTTCCTTCTTCAACCCAGGTCTGCGGCCGCACGCCGAACTGACCACCCGGTGTTTCGGCAATGATCTCCAACGTGCCGATGATCGGGCGATCGTACTCCTTGGTCCGATAGACCAAGGCGCCGTCGAACGCTTCATCCACGAGCGACCATCTCCGTAGCTCTTCTGGTATCCCGACCAAGTAGCGCAGCACAGGTATGAACACGCGCGCCGTATCAGCATTGGCCCAAGCGTACACGTTCGAGCGGAGACCGGTGGCCAATCGCTCTGGCGTAAGCAGCTCTCCTTCTCGCAAACGGAAGAAGCCGAGCACGCCCCAGCGCTCGCGGGTCATCAAGAACTCTGTGCCCGGTAATGGCGAAAGGCCGCGCACGAAATAGTCGCTGGAGCGTTCGCCACGCCCTTGTTCCAAGGTCCCGGTGATCACCAGATCATCGACCTCATCCCCGTTGAGGTTCACGCGTTCATCCGGAGCGAAACCCGGTGGCACGATTACTTGCGGCTCGCTCGCCTCATGGCCGAAGTCATATTCGTCCACCACCTTGGGTTTGGTTGGGATCGGGTCGCCCTCTTCTCCGTAGCCGTTCGGCACGCGCACCGCCCCTTTCACCTTGATCGTCACGCGGCCATATGGATGAGGAAGCTCGAAGGAGAATGCTGCGACGCTCGTCCCACGCTCGTTCGCGCTGCGCAGTACCAAGGTGCCTTCGTAGTGCTCACCCGTGCCGAACCAACCATCGGCCTCTTTGGTGATCCCGGGACCGAAGGGGCGCTCCAACAACCAGAATTCCGTAGGGTGATCCTCATCGGTCCAACTCAATTGCTTGAAGTGGATGCGTTGGGCAAGCAGTCCGGTATCCAGTCGCGAGCTGTCCTCCAGCGTGTACCAGCGCAGGTTGCTGGGTGTGTTCCACATCAGGATGGCGTTGCCGCTCAGCGTACGCACACCCAGTTTGTACATCCCGAGGTACCCGGGTTGCTGTGGATCCGAAATGTGGATGG
>JAGODO010000187.1 GCA_017998165.1 Flavobacteriales bacterium
GTTATGGGTGCTGCTATCCACGGTGCTGGGCTCCATCACCCTCGGGTTGGCCAAGGATAGGTTCAGCCAAATGGCAGGTGCGGGGGGGGGGGCGATGATGACCACCCAGGTCCAGCAGGAAGCAGGGGCCGCAGCGGGCATGAACGAGGAGGACCAAGCCAAGCTGGACATGATGAAGGAGGCGTTCGCGATCTGGGAAGAGATACCGGTCACCGCCGTTCTCCTGCTTTTCGTGTTCTACTTCCTCGGAGGGTACCTTTTGTTCAGTTCGCTTTATGCAGCGGTAGGCTCAGCGGTGGACAGCGAAGCGGATTCGCAACAGTTCATGATGCCGGTGATGGCTCCCATGTTCCTCGGAATTTTCGTTGCGCAGATGGCCGTGGTGAACCCGGACGGCCCGGCTGTTTTCTGGTGCTCCATCATCCCGTTCACCTCACCCGTGGTGATGATGATCCGTGTAGCGATGGGCGATGCCTTCGAACATCCATGGCACCTGGTGCTCAGCATGGGGTTGCTTATCGCGACGTTCGTGTTCACCACCTGGCTGGCGGGCCGCATCTACCGCACGGGGATCCTGCTGTACGGCAAGAAGATCACGTGGAAAGAGCTCGGGAAGTGGTTGTTCTATCGGGGTTAGTTGTCGGTTGCCGGTTGTCCGTTGTCAGGCTGCCGGAACGTTCTCACCGATCGCGTTCGGGAACACGGGTACTTTTATCACCGTGTCGGACAACGGACAACCGACAACCGACAACGGCTGTTCCGCTCATGCGCCTCTCCATCATCGACCTCGGCACGAACACCTTCAACCTGCTGGTTGCGGAGCGCGATGCGGATGGCCGACTGAAGGTCATACACACGGAGGAACGGGCCGTCTTCCTCGGCCGCGGTGGGATCGAAAGGAGCGAATTGACCCCGGAAGCGATGGAGCGCGCCATGACCGTGCTCCATGCCTTCACCGACAAGTCGCTCGAACTGGGTGCGACGCGGATACAGGGCTTCGGGACCTCCGCCATGCGCAACGCACAGAACGCCGGAGAGTTCACTATCCGCGTCCAACGTGAACTGGGCATCGAGGTCACGATCATTTCTGGCGAGGAAGAAGCCGACCTCATTCTGGATGGCGTACGCCAAGCCGTGCCCTTCACCGCGAAGCCGATGCTGGTGATGGACATTGGCGGCGGAAGCATCGAGTTCATCCTGGCCACGGACAAGGCCCTGATGTGGAAGCGCAGTTTCGAGATAGGTGCCACTCGTTTATCTGAGCGCTTCTCCCCCTCGGACCCGCTGTTGCTCGAGGAGTACTTCCGCATCTGCGCCTACCTCGATGCACAGCTCGAGCCCCTCTTCGCGGTGATGGACCGGCATTGGCCGACTGCGCTCATCGGCAGCGCGGGCTCGTTCGATACGTTGGCTGAACGGGTGGCCATTGAGCGCGGCCAAAGACTCACCGCCGATCAGAACACGGTGACATTCAGCAATGCAGACTTCGATGCGGTGAAGGAGCGGCTCATCGGCTCCACGCGTGTCGAACGCGCCGCGATGAAGGCCATCCCCGAATACCGTGTGGACACCTTGCCGCTGGCATTGATCGCCATCGAGCGCGTGCTCGCCCATGGGATCGAAGAAGTGCGATGGAGCCGCTATGCGCTCAAGGAGGGCGCCGCATGGCGGGTGGTGCGCTGATCGGTACCGATCTTCACAGCATCATCATGCGGACCGGAACGCTCGGCGAGCGTTGCCCCTCTTCCGGGGTATCTTGCCACCATGCGCCGATTCGTCCGCGATGCGGTGATCCGTTTCGTACTCCGTCCCGAGCGGACCGAGGGCGCCGAGCCTTCGCGCTATGTACTGGCCAAGGGCTTCCGTGAGCTGAAGATCGACATCAACAACACGGTGAAGGACGTGGTGCTCATCGGCTTGGGCGTGTTCTCCGCGGCCTTTGGACTGGAGAGCTTCCTGCTGGCGAACAAGTTCATCGATGGCGGGGCCACGGGTGTGGCGCTCATGGTCACCGCACTGTTGCGGGACGCCTCCTTTACGCCCGATTCCTCCGCACCGGAATGGATGGGCCTGGTGCTGCCCGGCCTGCTCTTGGTCATCAACCTGCCCTTCGTGTATCTGGCTTATCGCACGATCGACCGGCCCTTCGCTGTGCGCACGGCGCTGGGGATCGCCGCGCTGGCCTTGGTAGTGGCCACGGTGCACCTGCCGGAGGTCACGCACGACAAGCTGCTCGGGTCCGTGTTCGGCGGGTTCTTTCTCGGCGCTGGCATTGGCCTGGCCGTGCGAGGCGGCGGCGTCATTGACGGCACCGAAGTGCTCGCGATAGCGGTGAGTCGCAAGCTGCACACCACCGTGGGTGACGTGATCACGGTGATCAACGTGGTGGTCTTCAGCGTCGCCGCCTGGCTCTTGAGCGTGGAGACCGCCCTGTACTCCATGCTCACCTACCTGGCGGCGAGCAAGACGATGGATTTCGTGATCGAAGGGATCGAGGAGTACATGGGTGTCACGATCGTGAGCTCGCACCATGAGGAACTGCGCGTGATGATCACCGAGAAGCTGCAACGGGGTATCACGGTGCTGCGGGGCAAGCGCGGCTTCGGCCGGCACGGCCACAACCACGACGTGGACGTCATCTACTGCGTGATCACGCGCCTGGAGGTGGGCCGGCTGACCACGGAGGTGGAGAAGGTCGACCCGAACGCCTTCGTGGTGATGAGCCCGGTGAAGGACATCACCGGCGGCATCGTGAAGAAGCGGCGGCACAAACATTGATCTCCAGTAGCAGTGGCAGTTGGCAGCGGCAGGAGAGCAGACCAACTGCTACTGCCCCTTCGCCCTCCGGGCAACACCACGAAGGACGTTGCGGTGCATAGCATCGATCAGATGGTCGCTCCACCAGCGCCAGTAGAACGCCGGTGCGATGCGATGGTGGTAATGCGTGATGGCAACCAGGCGGGTGCGGCCATCTACCAGCGGTTCCAAGCGGAACTCGCCACGGTCCACACCGAAGTAGCCATGCAAGTGCGGTGCTTCCAGCTCGCCGATGAACGATACCTCGCGCATGGGCGGCGGTTGTTCGACCGGCTCGAAGGTCAATGACCGCAGGCTGTCCAACGTGGTCACCCGCAACCGCGTGTCGGCGTTGTTCAGGTGGCAGACGAGGCAGGGCTCCGCGCTTGACCGGTCGAGTCGCATGTCGAGGGGATAGGTGACGCCACCACTCAACAGCAGATGATCGCTTTCGCCGAACTCCACCGGGCCCGTGAGCGCCGCCCACACATCGGCAGGGGAAGCATCCACATCGAGTACGGTGACCACCTCCTGCGTGTAGAACGGCGGGAACGACTTCTCGGTGACGTACGTGACCGGGTTCACCGCACAGACGAGCAGCAACATCGGCAGGTGCCGCTTCAACCGGATGCGCCACAAGGCGGTGCCGATGAAGAGTCCGATGGTGATGGGCAGCAGGATCAGCCCATAGGCCATGAGGATGCAGATGGCCCCCTCGAATCCCGTGACCAGCGTGAGCAGGCCAAGCACCGACGCGATGACGAACGCGATCAACGCGAAGCGCCCGTGGGAGTACCGATGGAACGCGGTGAAGCCGAGGAGCACACCGATGGTCAGTGGGAGCGCCAGGAACAACGTGCCGCCGTACTCCCCGATGTTCAGGAGCACGAGGATGCACAGGACCAGCACGCCTACCAGGAACATGGTGAAGCCGAACACGCTGCGCTGCACACGCGCCGGGTCCACGGAGTCTGCTCCGAACCGCTCAGGTCCGATAGGATCCGATGGATCCCGCATCTCAGTACTTCGAGTGCTTCAGGCTGTAGCCGTAGTAGATGGCCATGCCCACGGCGAGCCAGAGGACCAATCGCAACCAGGTGTCCCCGGGGAGCGCGGCCATCATGGCGCCACAAACAAGGATGCCGAGGATCGGGACCAGCGGCACCAATGGTGTCCTGAAAGCGCGCGGGGCTTCCGGCATCTTGTAGCGCACGATCATCACGCCGATGCACACGAGCACGAAGGCGAGCAAAGTGCCGATGCTCGTCATCTCACCCACGATGTCGCCCGGTACGAAACCGGCGAAGAGGCCCACGAAGACCATGAAGAGCAGGTTGTTCTTGTAGGGCGTGTGGAAGCGCGGATGTACATCGCTGAAGACCTTCGGGATCAGCCCGTCCTTGCTCATGCTGTAGAACACACGGCTCTGGCCGAGCAGCATCACCAGGATCACGGAGGAGAACCCCGCGAGGATGGCCAGGATCACGAATTGTTGCAGCCAGACGTAAGGCGTGTGCGCGATGGCCGTGGCCACGGGTGCGAGTTTGTCATGTGCCCCGGCGAACTCGGTATAAGGAGCGAGGCCGGTCATCACATGCGCGAACAACACATACAGCACCGTGCAGATGGCGAGCGATCCGAGGATGCCGATGGGCATGTCGCGCTGCGGGTTCTTCGCTTCCTGCGCAGCGGTGCTCACCGCATCGAAGCCGATGTAGGCGAAGAAGATGATGCCCGCACCCTGCAGGATGCCGCTCCACCCGAAATGCCCCCAGCCACCGGCCTCAGGGTGCAGCTTGTCGAAATCACCGAACTCGTTCGGATTGGTCGGTATGTACGGAATGAAATTCTCGGGGTTGATATAGCTCCACCCGAGAGCGATGAACAGAAGTACCACGATGAGCTTCAGCGCGACGATGACCCCGTTGACGAGCGCGCTCTCCTGCGTGCCCTTCATGAGCAGGAGCGAAAGCACCACCACGATGAGCACGGCGGGCAGGTTGATGAAGCCGCCCTCGAAGGGGGAGGCCATGATCTCGTGGGGCAGGTGTATGCCGAAGTTGATCATGAACTTGTTCAGGTATTGGCTCCACGCGATGGCCACGGTGGCGGCCCCTACGGCATATTCCAGCACGAGGTCCCAGCCGATGATCCAGGCCCAGATACGGCCCATGGTCGCATAGCTGTACGTGTAGGCGCTGCCCGCGATCGGGATCATGCTCGCGAATTCCGCGTAGCACAGCCCGGCGAACGCGCAACCCACCGCGCTGATCAGGAACGAGATCGTCACGGCGGGGCCCGCATGTTCGGCGGCGACCTTCCCCGTGAGGGAGAACAAGCCCGCACCGATGATGGCACCGATGCCCAACAGCACCAGGTTCACAGGGCCCAGGTGCCGTTTCAAAGTGCCATGCCCTTCCTCCTTCGCTTCGCCGAGCAGTACGCTCAACGGTTTCCGCACGGTGTGTGAACTCATCAGGATGGTGTTGCGTGGCCAAGCTAACCGGATCGGTCGAATGCCGATGCGGCACCAAGCGTAGAGGGACCCTCAGGGCCGCCGCGTCGCGCGATGGTGGTCGTACAGGCACACCATCTCCCGCACGCGGATGAAGGCTTCATCGCCACGGCACGGCCCGTTCTTCACCACGGCCTCGGAGAAATAGCGCGGTAGGGACAGCAGGGTGATCGCCCGTTCCACGTTCCCTTCCCAACGCCGGGGGTCCAGGTCGAGCTCTTGCGCGAGCGCGCGCGCGTCCATCACATGGCCCGGGCCGCTGTTGTAAGCCGCGGCCACGAAACGCAACCGCTGGGCGGGGTCCGGAATGCCGCTCGTCCATAGACTGTCCAGAGCCGCGAGGTAGCGCGCGGCCGCCTCGACCTGCCCGCGCGCCTGGCGCGGGTCGATGATGCTGTCGGTTTCCCGATAACGGCCCAAGGCCTCGGGGGGGATCAGCGCCGTGTCCGGAAGTCCACCTTGGAAGGCGATCGCCGCGAGCAACATCCAATCGCGGCCGAGGCCGGGCTCGTGGGGGAGGTGGTCGTAACCCGGCAAAGCCGCACCCTCGGCGGTGGTACAGGGTACCGCACCCAACGGACCGCGCTCCGGCAGGTGCGTGCCATAAGCGCTCATGAGCATGGCCATGGCCTCCTTCTCCTGTGGGTCGCCGAGCCGCTGGTCGATGGCGCGCTGCAGTTGCCGCGCGTTGGCGCGGAGACCGAAGACCATGGGGACGGGCTCAGCGAACGGCTCGCTGATCGTGAGCTGCGGGAAACGTTGGGCGAAGTAGGCCGCGCTCGCATCCGTGAGGATCGCGGCACGCACCCGCCCAAGCGCCACATTGATCACGCATTGATCGCCGAAACGCGACGTGTCCGTGAAAACGGTGCGCTTGTTCAGGTCCGCATCCCCATCGTTGCCGGGGAAACGCAAGCCCACCGGAGCGAAGGGCGACCACACGCTCACCCACGCCGTATCCGGGGTGGCGGCTTCCCCGAGGTTGACGCCCAACACATGGTCCGGCCGCAGGGTGACATACACCGGCGATACATAGCGGTAGGGCACGGTGTGGATGATCCAGCGATCGATCGGGCTCCGCTGGCCCAAGTGCGCCGCGATCACGTCACCGTCGCCGCGTTGCAGCATGGGCAACAGACTGTCCGGCCGGTCCACGATCACGGCTTTGATCGGCACGCCGATGTCGTGCGCCACACGCTCCAGCAGTTCGAACTCCAGTCCGGATTCCGCACCCCGCGTGCGCGTGTAGACCAAGTGGTGCTGCACCACCAGAACGCGCATCGTGTCTTTCCGGATGGCATCCAGGTCGCGGTCCACGGGCTCGCCGTAAGGTGATGCGCCGCTCAATCCCTGGCGCGCGTCCGGCTGCAATACGGCGATCGCCAACGCCACGATCGTCGCGGCCATGCCACCCAACAATAGCCTCCGTCGTGTAAGGATGGGGGCGTGCTTGGGCATGCCGCGAAGGTGGTAAAGAAGATGAGCGGAGGCAATGTCACCGCCTCGTGCTCACCAACAGATCGTGTGAGCAACCATGTGCATCATCAACCCTGCGGCGATCGCCCTGCCTATTCCTTCACCAAGGTCGCTGCGCGTGTTCCGCGCTCATCGCGGACGAGCACACGGTACACGCCGGGAGTCAACGCAGAAACGTCAATGACATCCTGCGGACCACCTGAGCGACCCGTGCTGACCAAGCGACCGAGCGCGTCGATCACGTGGAAGCCGGCGGAGGTTTCCAGACCCGGGATGCGGAAGCCACTATTGGTCGGATTCGGTGCCAGCGTCAATGGAACAAGCCCGCGTTGCTCGGCGATGCCGATCGTGATGCGTTCCCACATCACCTTCACGTTGTCCGCGCCGATGTGGAACAGGGGCTCCACCGGGTCGCTGCGGTACC
>JAGODO010000188.1 GCA_017998165.1 Flavobacteriales bacterium
GGCCGTGATGTTCGCCGGGCTCTTCGTGGTCTTCGGCTTCATCCTGTACGAGCTGAGGAGTTCGGTCGGCTTCGGTGAAAGTCTCCAGCTCGCCGGGGCGTTGGGCAAAATGAAGATCATCGATACCTCCTGGGACCCCACGGTGAAATACACATTGTGGAGCGGGCTGATCGGCGGCTTCTTCCTGCAGCTGTCCTACTTCGGCACGGACCAGAGCCAGGTGCAGCGCTACCTCGGCGGAAAAACATCGCGTGAAGCACGCAGCGGGCTGCTCATGAACGGCCTGGTGAAGATCCCCATGCAGTTCTTCATCCTGCTCATCGGCGTGATGGTGTTCGTGTTCTACCTGTTCCACCCGGCTCCGGTCCATTGGAACGGGGCGAACGTGGAGGAGCTGCGGACCGGGTTAACCGCAGAGGGGCAGAGTTCGCAGAGGACAGATGGAACCGTGGAGGATGAACATGCGTGGAATGCTGCGCAGATCGTTCAATATGCCGAGGCTGTTGTGGTGGCGGAAAGAGCTGGGAACGAAGTGGTATTGAAGTCTCGCACGGCCGATCTCCAGCACGCGCTGGAGCGGGACAAGTCGTTGCGCGCTGAATACACGGACCAACTGAAAGCGCAGCTTCCAGACGCAGAACCCAATGACAAGGACTACATCTTCATCAGCTTCATCATGGACCACATGCCGGTGGGCATCGTGGGGTTGCTGCTTGCGATGATCTTCTGCGCGGGCATGGGCAGCACCAGCTCACAGCTCAGTGCGCTCGCAACCACCAGCGTTATGGATGTGCTGCGCTTCGCCGGTACGGGTGAACAACAGGTGGTCGCCACGAAATGGGCCACGGTCGCCTTTGGAATACTGGCGCTTGCTTTCGCTGCGGTCTTCCCGCTGTTCGACAACCTCATCGAAGCCGTGAACATCATCGGATCCCTGTTCTACGGCACCATTCTCGGCATCTTCCTGGCAGCCTTCTTCCTGAAGCATGTGCAAGGCACCGCCGTGTTCATCGCCGGGCTCATCTCGCAGGCCCTTATCCTGGCACATTTCGGGCTGGACTACTTCAACATCTTCGCGGAGATGAACGGCGAAACCGTGATCAACGACCCCATCGAGATCGCGTTCCTCTGGTACAACCTGATCGCCCCGGGGATCGTGGTCGCACTGGCGTTGATCTTCCAATGGTTCTCGCGTTCACCCCAACAACCTTCGCATGCATGAGCACGACATGGACGCTGACCGGCAAGCGGGCGTTGATCACCGGCGGCACACGCGGGATCGGTGCGGCCACCGTGGACGAATTCCTCGCACTCGGCGCGGAAGTGGCCACCGTTTCACGCAAGGGAGAGAAGCGCGATGGCATTCTGACGATCGCAGCGGACGTGAGCGATACCGGCGACCGCGCGCGCATCGCGGAAGAACTCGGCGGGCATTGGGACGGCCTCGACGTGCTGGTGAACAACGCCGGCATGAACATCCGGAAGCCTTGGGCGGAGATCGCGGACGAGGAACGTGACATGGTGCTGAACACCAACGCTCTTGGTCCCATGGACCTGACCAAGCGCCTGCTTCCACTTCTGCGGAAAGGCGAAAAGCCGTGCGTGGTGAATGTCGCATCCGTGGCCGGTTTCGTTGATGTGGGTTCCGGCGCGACCTACGCCCTGAGCAAGGCGGCGCTCCTGCAATTCACGCGCAGTCTCGCCGTCGAGTGGGCCCCGATGGACATCCGCGTGAACGCCGTTGCTCCGTGGTACATCCGCACGCCGCTCACCGAACCCGTGCTGTCCCGGCCTGACCGCATGGAGAAAGTCCTCTCCCGCACGCCGATGAAGCGCGTCGGCACGCCGGAGGAAGTCGCTGCCGCGATCGCCTTCCTGGCGATGGACAAGGCGTCCTTTATCACAGGCCAGTGCGTCGTGGCTGACGGCGGCTTCCTGGCCTTGGGCATGTGAACACGAAGCCCCGCTGTTCACACAGCGGGGCTTCGTTCAAGGCGCGATCGGCGCTATTTCTTCACCTGCATGGACCACTCATCGACCTTCTCCTGGTAAGTCTTGGCCGCGCCCGCGTTCTTTTCCTGGTTGGCTATGGCGATGGCCTCTTTTCCTGTGAGCACCGCTGCTGAAAACTGTCCGGCCTCCGCTTGGGCCCGGGCGAGGTAGAACGTGTTCCAATACTTCTTTTGAAGACTGACGCTGTGCTGTGCGTATTCCAACGCTTTGGCCGCGTCCAGTTTGCGATCCAAATAGAACGCGGCGGAGCGGGCATAGGCCACGAAATCGGCATCCGGTTTCTCCAAGGCTTCGCGGATGCGCTGGATGCCCAACTTGGTGGCATCGGCATACAGGTGAACGGCGATCTCCTGCTTCTCCCAACGCAGGATGAGGTCGCCCATGTCCTGTGCCAGGTTGTCGAACAGGATGGTGAAGGTCTCCGTGGAAGGTGCCGGTCTTGACGGCACTTTCAGACTGATGACATCCCCTGCCGCGTTGTAGCCATCGGTACCGGACAGATCCGCATCACGATTGAGGATGAACATCCACGAACCCTCGCTCGGTATCGTGAAAAGTGAATACTTGCCCGCCGGGACGACCTGCTCTTCGATCACGATGTTGTCCGAACACTCGAATACGGTGCAATGATTGGCCCCCGTGCGCCACAACTCACCATAAGGAACCAGATCCCCGAAGACGCGCCGCCCCTTAGCGGATGGCCGGGAATAAGTGATCGTTACGTCCGTGAGCCCGATGCGCTGTTCCACTTTGGCGGAAGGGCTCGGGGCCGGGAGGTCCTGCGAAACGGCCAGGCCGGGCAGGGTAAGCAGCGCCAATGGCGCGAGCATGCGTTTCATCATCATGGGGTTTCGAAAGGGGTGCGAAGATACTCGAGGGCCGCGGGCCGACCTTGCCCGGAGCCAACTGAGCGACGGTCCGGTGTTCGCGGTCCTGGAAACCCCGGCGACCTTGCGGGAACAGGATGATGCCTTACGCCACCTTCAACTGGCCCACGCGACTGCGATCGAACTTCTCGCGCGCATAGCTCAGCGTGATGCGCAGCTCCATCGGCTTGTCCGTGGAGCCGGGTATCTCGTACATCGCATCGGTCATGATGGCCTCGCAGATCGAGCGGAGACCGCGCGCGCCGAGCTTGTACTCCAAGGCTTTCTCCACGATGAAATCGAGTACCTTCTTGTCGAAAGTCACCTTCACCTTGTCCATGTCGAAGAGCTTCACGTACTGCTTGATCAGCGCGTTCTTCGGTTCGGTGAGGATGCGGCGCAGCGTCTCCCTATCCAATGGATCGAGATAGGTGAGCACCGGGAAACGACCGATGAGCTCCGGGATCAGGCCATAGGCGCGCAGGTCGGTAGGTGCCACGTACTGCAGCAGATTCTCGTCCAAGATGCGGGCTTCCTTACTGGCGCTGTAACCGACGGCGCTGCTCTTCACCCTGCGAGCGATGATCTTGTTGATGCCGTCGAATGCGCCACCACAAACGAAAAGGATCTTCTTCGTGTCGACCTGGATCAGTTTCTGTTCCGGGTGCTTGCGGCCGCCTTGGGGGGGCACGTTCACCGTGCTGCCCTCCAATAGCTTGAGCAGTGCCTGTTGCACACCCTCCCCGCTAACGTCACGGGTGATGCTCGGTGTGTCGCTCTTGCGACTGATCTTGTCGATCTCGTCGATGAAGACGATGCCGCGCTCGGCCTTGCTCACGTCATAATCGGCGGCCTGCAGCAAGCGGCTCAGGATGCTCTCCACGTCCTCGCCCACGTAGCCGGCCTCGGTAAGCACGGTCGCATCGGCGATGGCGAAGGGCACGTTGAGCATCTTGGCGATCGTCTTCGCCAGCAGGGTCTTGCCCGTGCCGGTCTCGCCAACGAGGATGATGTTGCTCTTCTCGATCTCCACGTCGTCGTTGCCGACGGTCTTCTGCATCAACCGCTTGTAGTGGTTGTAGACCGCTACGCTGAGCACCTTCTTCGCATCATCCTGGCCGATGATGTACTCGTCCAAGTAGCGCTTGATGTCGCTCGGTTTCTGGAGGATGATGCTGCCGTCCGGTTCGCCCTTGTCCCGCTGGCTCAACTCCTCCTGGATGATGTTCTGCGCCTGGCTGATGCAGCTATCGCAGATGTGCCCGGTAATGCCGGCGATCAGGACGTTGGTATCCTGCTTGTCCCGCCCGCAGAACGAGCATTTGATCTCTTTCTTGTCCATGGAGATGGCCCTTGACGGAGGTTCCGTCGATCAACGGCCGGGAAATATACTGTCACCGATCGGCGGTCGTCCATCCGCAAGACCGTTTCTCAACACCTGTTCGCCGAAAGTCCTTGGACGCCCGGGTTGTTAACAGGGCCTGGGACGCAGCGAGGACGGGCGGCCCATGGCCGCCCGTCCTCTTCACGGTTGTCCGTGGAAGCCCACGGCACTGGCGACCTATTTGGTGTTCCGCACCAGCAATTCGTCGATCATGCCGTAGGCCTTGGCTTCTTCGGCGATCATCCAGTAGTCGCGGTCGCCGTCCTTCTCCACGCGCTCAAAGGGCTGGCCGCTGTGGTGGGCGATGATCTCGTACAACTCCTTCTTCAGCTTGAGCACTTCGCGCACGGTGATCTCCATATCCGTGGCCTGCCCTTCCGCACCGCCCATCGGCTGGTGGATCATCACACGGCTGTGCTTCAGCGCGCTGCGCTTGCCTTTCGCGCCGGCGCAAAGCAGCACCGCGCCCATGCTGGCGGCCATGCCCGTGCAGATGGTCGCCACGTCCGGGTTGATGTACTGCATGGTGTCGTAGATGCCCAAGCCCGCGTACACCCCGCCACCTGGGCTGTTCATGTAGATCTGGATGTCCTTCTTGGCGTCCAGGCTCTCCAGGAAGAGCAGCTGGGCCTGCACGATGTTCGCCACCTGGTCGTTGATGCCGGAGCCCAGGAAAATGATGCGGTCCATCATCATGCGGCTGAACACGTCCATCTGGGCCACGTTCAGCTGGCGCTCCTCGATGATGTACGGTGTCATGCTCGCCTGGTAGTCGTGCAGCACCATGCTGTTGATGCCGCGGTGCTTCACGGCATACTTGCGGAACTCGTCGGGTGGGAACATGCGATAGTCGGTTTTCTGTGATGAGGACGTTTCGGAACAGGGATCACCTTAGGCGGTGCGCGCCAAGTTTACGAACTCATCGAAGCCCATCCGCTTTTCCTTCGGGGACAGCATGTTCTTGAAGTGTACCATGAGTTTCTGCTCCACGATGGTGTCCCGCATCCGCTTGATCTGGTCGCGGTCGCCGAGCATGCGGGCCGCCGCCTGTTGGAGCGCTTCCCCTTCCGGGGCCTCCATCCCGTACTGCACGAACTGGTCGCTGATGTAGCGCTTCGCGAAGCCGTCGATCTCCTCACCCTTGGCCTCCAGTCCGTACTTCTCCACCACACGGTCCTCCACCAGCTGGCGCTTCAAACTGTTCGCATAACCCGCGTAACCCGCTTCCACCTCTTCCGGCGTAACGGGTTTCTCACTTGTCGTGCGGATCCAGCGCTTGAGGAAGCTGTCCGGCAACTCGAAGCTCGCCGTCTCTACCAGCTTTTTCATCACCAGCCGCTTGAAGACGCGGTCCTGATCGCGGCGGAAGGAGTTCTCCAATCCCGCTTTCACCTTGGCGCGGAAGTCGGCCTCATCCGCGACGGCACCCTGCCCGTACACACGGTCGAACAATGCTTGGTCCACCGGCACCGCCTCCATGCGCTTGATCTCGCTGATGCGGTACAGCATGTTTCCCGTAAGGCCATGCACCGCATCGGGGTCAACGCCGAGCATGCGCGCGAGGTCATCATGGCCGTCACTGATCCTGTGCGGGTCCACGACCACTTCCTCCCCGCGTGCCTTGCCGACGAAGAGCTGGCGCGTCGCATCATCCTTCAGGTATTCCAGGCTGATGGTGGTGCGGTTCATCAGTCCGCCGGGTTTGATCGCGCCGGTCTCGTCGAGTTCGATAAGGTCGCCCAGCAACATGTCCTTGTCGCCGGCGGTCTCCGTGTCCTGCATGCTCCCGAAGCGGCGCTGCATATCGGTGATCTCCTTGTTCACCAGCTCATCGTCCACATTCAATACCGGCATCTCCACACCGATCTTTTCATTGAGTTCGATGTCGAACACCGGTGCCAACCCCATATCGTAGGCGAAGTTGAATTCCCCGGGCTCGTCCCAGTTGTTGTTGGCCATGTTCTCCTCCTTCGGCAACGGCTGGCCGAGCGGGCGCAGCCGATTCTCCTGGATGTACTGGTTGAGGCTCTGTCCGATCAGGCGCTCCACCTCGTTCACCAGCACGCTGCGGCCGATGCGCTTCTTGATCAGGCTCATCGGCACCTGGCCCGGCCGGAAACCCGGCATGGCAGCGGTCTTGCGCTGCTCCCTCAGGGTCTTCTCCACGCCGGGCGTGTAGTCTTCGGGCACGAGTTTCAGCTTCAAGGTGGCTGTGAGGGTGCCGGTCTCTTCGCGTTCGATGTTCATTGGATCCGTTGTCAGAGATCAGTTGTCGGTTGTCAGTTGTCGGTTGTCCGTCTGCCGATGGCGCCCGCTACCGACCACGAGGCCGGACAACCGACGACCGACAGCAGACAAACGGTCAGTACGGACGGGGGGACTCGAACCCCCACGCCTTGCGGCACTGGATCCTAAGTCCAGCGCGTCTACCAATTCCGCCACGTCCGTATGCTTCTGAAAAAAAGGGACGCGAAGATACCCGGTCCATTGATCTTTTCCGGCCGCTTGGCCCGTGACCGGTGGATAGATTCGCCTCCCCTTTGCCGATGAAGACCTTCGAACTGGCCGGGATGCCGATCCCCAAGCGCCACGGGCTGTTGCTCGGTGCGGTAGGGCCGCGGCCGGTGGCCTTCGCCAGCACCGTTGATGCTGCCGGCCGGCCCAACCTCAGCCCGTTCAGCTTCTTCAACTGTTTCGGGAGCAACCCGCCCATATTGATCTTCTCGCCCGCCAGACGCGGCCGCGACAACACCACGAAGCACACGCTGCACAACGTCGGGGCCGTGCCGGAGGTGGTGATCAACGTGGTCACTTTCGGCATGGTGCAGCAGGCCAACGTGTCGAGCGGCGAGTATCCTGAAGGTGTGAGCGAATTCGAAAAGGCCGGGTTCACCCCTCTAGCCTCCGACCGTGTGAAGCCCTTCCGCGTGAAGGAGAGTCCCGTGC
>JAGODO010000189.1:0-4996 GCA_017998165.1 Flavobacteriales bacterium
CATATGCCAGGTAGACAAGCTCAACAGCCATCGATCGGCTTCTCGTTGATGGGGTGTCGGCGCAACACGCGACGTTAGAACAGGACTTCGGTGCATTCAAGGACGCTGAGGAGGAGCATCGGTCGCGTTCCACTGGTGCGCTGAATGCTCTTCCGATCACGCTGTTGCTCAGGCGCCGAGCAGGAATTGGCAACTGACGATCGACAGGTCTCGACCCGACATCGGTTTCTAGCTTCGGTGCATGAAAAACATCCGCTGGCTGCGCGACGTGCGCAATACCGACGTGTCCGCTGTAGGCGGCAAGAACGCCTCGCTCGGCGAAATGATCGCCACGCTGGGTAGCGCAGGCATCAGTGTGCCTGATGGCTTCGCGATCACCTCACAGGTATATTGGCGCTTCTTGGATGCGAACGGTATCCGCGAGCCGTTGACCGCGTGCATGGCGCGCTTGGACCGGGGAACGCTCTCCAACCTCAAGGTCATCGCCGATGAGGCGCGGGCCCTTGTGCTGAAAGCCAAATGGCCCGAGGACCTCGGCAACGAAGTGCGTATGGCGTACCGTGCGCTTTCCGGGGAGGGTGCTTCCGTCGCCGTGCGCAGCAGCGCCACTGCGGAGGACCTGCCCACGGCCAGCTTCGCCGGAAGGCACGAGAGCTTCCTGAACATCCAAGGCGAGGATGCGCTGCTCGATGCCGCGATACGCTGCTATGCCTCGCTCTTCATGGAGCGCGCCATCAAGTACCGACAGGATATGGGCTTCCCCGATATGAAAGTGGCCCTCTCCATCGGCGTGCAGCACATGGTGCGATCGGACATTGGCGGAGCGGGGGTGATGTTCACTCTGGAGCCTGAGAGCGGCTTCCGCAACGTGGTGCATGTGGCGGCCAACTGGGGCTTGGGCGAGAACGTGGTGCAGGGGGCCGTGGAAACGGACGAGTACCAGGTCTTCAAACCCACCTTGCGTGAAGGCAAGCGCGCCATCCTGCAACGCAAGCTCGGCGCCAAGCAAAAGACCATGGTGCTGGAACCTGCCGGTGATGGGCGCCCTGGCTCAAGCACAGTGAACCTTGACACGCCAGCGGAACAGCGTGAGCGGTTCGTGCTTAGCGATGAGGAAGTGAACCAACTCGCCCGTTGGGCGATCACGATCGAGGATCACTACGGCATGCCCATGGACATCGAATGGGCGAAGGACGGCAACACCGGCAAGCTCTACATCGTGCAGGCGCGGCCCGAGACCGTGCACTCGGCGAAGGATCCCTTCCAGTTGAAAGAGTTCGCGCTCACAGAACAGGGCAAGGTGCTGGTCACCGGCAGTGCGGTGGGCAGCGGTATCGCTGCGGGGCGCGTGCGCAAGCTGGGATCCCCGGCGCAGGCGCATCTGCTGCAACCCGGTGAAGTGCTCGTTACCGACATCACCAACCCGGACTGGGACCCTGTCCTGAAGCGCGCATCGGCGATCGTAACGAACAAGGGTGGGCGCACCAGTCACGCGGCCATCGTGGCCCGGGAGATGGGCACCGTGGCGGTTGTAGGTGCACTCAATGCCACGGAGGTGCTCCAGGATGGACAATTGATCACTGTGAGCTGTGCCGAGGGACGCACCGGCAAGATCCACGAAGGCCATCTGAAATGGACCGAGACCAGCATCGACCTCAAGTCGGTGACATTGCCGCGCACCGATGCCATGCTGATCCTCGCCGATCCTGAGAAAGCCTTCCGCTTCAGCTTCTATCCGAACCGTGGCGTTGGTCTTATGCGCCTGGAGTTCGTGATCAACAACACCATTCGCGTACACCCCATGGCGCTCGTGAAGTTCAACGAACTGAAGGACGAAAAGGCGAAGGCGGAGATCGAACAGCTCACACGCCACCACCCCGACAAGCCGCGCTACTTCATCGGGCACCTCGCCGAAGCCGTGGCCACCATCGCGGCGGCTTTCCACCCGCACGACGTGATCGTGCGCATGAGCGACTTCAAGACCAACGAGTACGCCAGCCTATTGGGCGGCGCACAGTTCGAGCCCAAGGAGGAGAACCCCATGATCGGGTTCCGCGGTGCTTCGCGCTACTATAACGAACGGTACCGCGAGGGTTTCCGCCTGGAGTGCGAGGCGATGAAGCTGGTTCGGAACGAAATGGGGCTCACCAACGTGAAGTTGATGATCCCCTTCTGCCGTACGGTGAGCGAAGCGAAGCGCGTAACGGAACTGATGGCGGAGTTCGGACTGAAGCGTGGCGAAGAGGGCCTGCAGCTGTACATGATGACGGAGATCCCCAGCAACGTGATCCGCGCGAAGGATTTCGCACGTTACTTCGACGGGTTCAGTATTGGTAGCAATGATCTCACGCAGCTCACCTTGGGCATTGATCGTGATTCAGCGATCATCAGTGACCTGTTCAATGAGAGCGATGCGGCTGTCACTGACATGATCGCCTTCGTGATCGCCTCGGCTCATGCCACAGGAACGCGCATCGGCCTCTGCGGACAAGGCCCCAGCGACGATCCCGGCTTCGCCCGCTTCCTCGTGGAGCAGGGGATCGACAGTATCTCCTTCAATCCCGATGCGTTGGTCAATGGTATCCGCAACATCCGTGAAGCCGAGCGCACATTGAAGGTGGGCACCGCATTTTCACAATGAACCTTCACCGCAATGCGCTTCCAACACCTTGATGACCCCAGGCAACCGGACTTTCCGAAGCCCGAAAAGCCCACGACCGTTCCACACGAACCACCGGCCAAGCCGGGACCCGATCAGCCGATCACCCAGCCGCACGAGGCCCCGACAGGTCCACCACAGGAACCGCCAACACGACCACAGCCAAGATCCGACCGTGGATCGGGTCGGGTGACCGGAACAACGGCAGCGGCGGAGCGCAACGACACTCCGTCGCATTTCATCAAGACCGAATTGCCGAGGGCGTTGTAGGAGAACGGTTCATGGACATGCTCCGGATGGAGCATGGACGAACGCTACGAACTGGACGATGCGATGATGGGTTCCGAACCCAGCGGCGGTGCTGGTGGCAGACCGGTCACGTTCAGGATCTCCGCTTCATCGAGCGATTCCTGGTCCAGCAATGCCTTCGCAAGGGCATCGAGCTGCACGCGGTGAGCGTTCAGGGCGGTGCGTGCCTCACTATGGCACTCATCGATGATCTTCTGCACCTCCTGGTCGATCTTCCTGGCCGTGTCCTCGCTGAACGGCTTGGAAGGGCCATAACCAGCGAAGCCGTTGCCGAGGTATTCGTTCTGCTTGGGAGCCAGTTGCACCAGGCCCAGTTCCTCGCTCATGCCCCAGCGCGTCACCATGCCGCGTGCGATGGTGCTGGCCTGCTCGATGTCGTTCTCGGCACCGGTGGTACGTGTGCCGTAAACGATCTCCTCGGCCGTGCGCCCGCCCAGTATGCCGATGATGCGGGCACGCAGGTAGCCTTCCATATAGTTGTATTTATCGCTGTCCGGCCGCTGGTACGTAACGCCGAGCGCCTGCCCACGCGGTACGATGGTCACGCGGTTCACAGGGTCCGCGCCCGGCACCACGAGACCGAGTATGGCATGTCCGCTTTCGTGGTAGGCTATGCGCTCGCGGTCCTGTTGCGTGAGCAGGATGGGCCGCTCCGGACCGAGCACGATCTTTTCCAAGGAATCCATGAAGTCCTTTTGCGAAACGCTCTCCGCTTTATTGCGCGCAGCAAGCAAGGCGGCCTCGTTCACCAGGTTCTTCAGGTCGGCACCGGTGAAGCCGGGTGTCGCCGCTGCCACCTCATCATAGCGGAAGCCTTCCGCCAGCGGCACTTTACGGGTATGCACTTGGAGGATGGCAATGCGGCCGTTCTTGTCGGGCGGGTTCACCACCACGCGGCGGTCGAAGCGCCCAGCGCGCAGGAGGGCGCGGTCCAGGATGTCCGGTTGGTTGGTGGCGGCGAGCACGATCACACCCTCCTTGCTGCTGAACCCGTCCATTTCCGTGAGGATCTGGTTGAGCGTCTGCTCCTGTTCACTGGTGCCACCGCCGATCGTATAGGCGCCACGTGCCCGGCCGATGGAATCGAGCTCATCGATGAAGACAATGGCGGGAGCGTTCTCGCGCGCCTGCTTGAAGAGATCGCGCACGCGTGCGGCGCCCACCCCCACGATCATCTCCACGAACTCCGATGCGCTCATGGAAAAGAAGGGCACGCCGGATTCGCCTGCCACCGCCCGCGCCAGAAGCGTCTTGCCCGTACCCGGTGCGCCGACGAGAAGCACGCCCTTGGGGGCCGCACCACCCAGGCGGGTGTACTTTTTAGGATCGCGGAGATAGTCGACGATCTCCACCAGTTCGTTCTCGGCCTCGTCGATACCGGCCACATCATCGAAGGTCACCTTCGCGGCGGTCTCCTTATCGAAGCGCTTGGCCTTGCTCTGCCCAATGCCCATCATGCCCCCCAGCCCCATACCACCGCCCTGGCTCTGCGCCCGGCGGAAGATCCAGAAGTAGAACGCGATGATGAGGATCGCGGGACCGAACAACGTGAGAAGCGACCAGATCGGGCTGGTCTCCTCCTGGATGGGATCGGCGAGGATCTCCACACGGTGAGCGATCAACAGTTCTTCCAGCCCGGGATCGGCGAAGGAGGGCAGGATGGTGGTGAAATCCACCACATCCACTGGCTTGATGACCTTCTTCGTGCTATCCACCACGGGCGGTGTATAGTTCACCTTGGTGATGAAACGTCCTGTGATCACCTCTCCCTTGGCATGGATCGTCCTGACATTGTCCCTGGCTACCTCTGCCTTGAATACGGTATACGGGACCTTGGGCGGCGAACCCTTGCCAGGGAAGAAGAAGGTCACCACGAGGTAGTTCAGGAGCAAGGCGACCAGGAGCCAGATCCAGATCTTGCGCGGCGGCGTTCTGGAAGTGCTTCCACCGGCAGGTTCACCCCCTTGTGCGGCCGGTGGTGAAGGGTTGCTCATGCTGGCACAAGTTGTTGGGTGAAGGTAGCGCGGC
>JAGODO010000189.1:5096-7201 GCA_017998165.1 Flavobacteriales bacterium
CATCGCCACATTCCGCACACTTGCGTCCTACGGCCTGCGTACCGTCGGGGATGTAGCGTTGCAACGCCCGCACAACGCCGTTCTTCCAAGTGTTCAGCGTGGCGTCATAGAGGTTGAGGTTCGCCACCACATCCACCACGTGCGACACGGGCATACCTTGGCGCAGCATGCCGCTGATCAGGATCGCGTAGTTCCAGAACTCCTTGTCAAAGCTTCGGCTCAAGCCTTCGATGGTCACACGGTGATCGTCAGCATCGGCGCACTGCAGGTCGTAGATGTTCTTGCCCGCCTTCGCGTCGCGTCGCTTGATCACCCAGGCCTTGTTCACCGCTCGTGGCAACTGGAACGCGCCCTCCGCCTTGCCCGTGAAGATCTCATAGGGCTTTCCCTCCAGCAGGCCCACTACGGCGATCCAGGGTTCCGCATCGTTGTGGAAGCGCAGCACATCGGCCTCCAGTCGCTCCGGACGTGTGATGTGGTGCATAACTTCCGCAGGACCGTCCTCTTTCGTGGCCACGAGCACGCCACTGCGCGATCCGTCACGGTATACTGTGATGCCCTTCGATCCGAGGTGCCATGCTTCCAGGTAGATCCTGCCCACCTGTTCCACCGTGGCGGTGGACGGCAGGTTGATGGTACTGCTGATCGAGTGCGTGGTGAACTTCTGAACGACGCTTTGCATGCGCACGCGCCGGTGCCGGTCGATGTCGCTGGCGGTGTTGTTCGCGTACGGGCTTTCCTCCAGGTCCTTCCGGCCCGTCGCTTTCTTCCAATCCAGCAGGCGTGGATGATGTACTGTGAACTCCTCCCACTGTTCGCCGAGGTCATCGGTGAAGCGCACCACCGCGTTCCGATCACCGGGTAGCACTTTGCGGCGGCGGGTATAGCCCAGCATGTAAACCGGCTCGATACCGCTGCTGGTGCGTGTGAGCAGACTGAGCGTGCCGGTGGGCGCCACCGTGCTCAAGCTGATGTTGCGGCGTCCGTGGCGCATCATCCGGTCGAACAGATCGGGAAATTCGTCCTCCAGCATCCCGATGAACCCAGAGGTACGTTCCAACGCCGGATCGAACGCTTCGAACGCACCGCGCTCGATCGCCAGATCGATGCTGCTGTCGAACTCCGCACGGCACTTCGTCCGCAGGATGTCCTCCGTCACCTCCAATGCCGCATCGCTGGCGTAGGCGAGGTTCAGGCCCGCCAGCGCATCGGCGAGCCCGGTGAAGCCCAGTCCGGTGCGACGACCCTTCCTGCCGTTGTCGCGCAGCATCTCCCACGTTCCGCGCTCCACGCGTTTGATAGGCTCCGGTTCAGGATCGCGCTCGATCTTGGTGAGGATACGCTCCACCGCTTCCAATTCAAGGTCCACGAGGTCGTCCATCAACCGCTGTGCTTCATAGGTGACCACCGCGAAGCGCTCGTGGTCGAACCACGCTTTGGCGGTGAAGGCATCCTTCACGAAGCTGTACAAGTTGATCGCGATCAACCGGCAACTGTCGCCGCCTTGCATGGCGATCTCGCCGCACGGGTTGGTGCTTTCGTTCCGGAAGCCGGGATAGATGGAGGATGTGGAGTAACGATGTTGCCGGTCCCAGAAAATGATCCCCGGCTCGGCGGTCCTATGCGCGCATGCGATCAGCGTATTCCACAGTTCGCGGGCCTTCACCACCCGCTTGATCTCCGGGTCAGCGCTCTCCACGGGCCATTGCAAGGTGAACTCGGCATCGGCCTCCACGGCCCGCAGGAAATCATCGCTCACGCGCACGCTCACATTGGCACCCGTCACTTTCGTCAGATCCTGCTTGATGGTGATGAACTGCTCCACATCGGGGTGGCGGATATCCATCGTGAGCATCAATGCCCCCCGTCGTCCTTTCTGTGCCACCTCGCGTGTGGTGTTGCTGAAGCGCTCCATGAACGAAACGGCCCCCGTGCTGGTGCGTGCCGCATTGCTCACCGGTGCACCCGCAGGGCGCAGGGTGCTCAGATCGAAGCCGACCCCACAGCGGCGCTTGAACAGCTGGGCCAGTTGCTGATCGTTGTGGAAGATGCCGCCGTACGAATCCAGCGGCGAAGGCAGCACCACGCAGTTGCTCAGGGAGGCC
>JAGODO010000008.1 GCA_017998165.1 Flavobacteriales bacterium
CGCATGGTGAGCAAACGGGCCACTACCGAGCCGGGCAAGCAGTTGAGGATCGCGATCTTCTATCTGCTGGGGCTCTTGATCATGCTGATGATGATCCCATGGCCCTTCACCCGGATCGGCCAGACACAGGCCATCGGATGGTTCTGATGCGCTTCCGCCCGCTTTCCATCGTTCTCTGGGCGGCCTTGCTCGCTTGTGGCAGCGCGACCGTTGACGATGCCGAGGCACCACCACCGACCGAGGGGGAAATGGTGTTCAACGCGAACTGCGCGATGTGCCACGGCCGCAAGGGCGACCTGGGCATGAGCGGGGCGAAGAACCTCGTGACGAGCGCATTGGAGCGCAAGGACATCATCGCGATGGTCACCAACGGCAAGGGAGCGATGATGCCTTACGGAACAACGCTCACGAAGAAACAGATCGAGGCGGTGGCTGACCACGTCATCACGTTGCGCACGGCTTCCCCGAAGTGATGATCGACCTGAAGGAGACGCGCGTGAAGGGTGAGACGGCGGTGCTCGTCGGGCTCATCACCGCACCGGACCGGGACAAGCCGGGGCAATCGATCGAACAGGTGACGGAATATCTGGACGAGCTCGAATTCCTGGCCAGCACGGCGGAGATCCGTTCGATCAAGCGCTTCACGCAGAAAATGCACAAGCCTGACGGGCGCAGCTACGTGGGCAGCGGCAAGCTCGCCGAGATAAAAGGCTGGATGGAGGAGCATGGGGCGGACATGGTGATCTTCGATGACGAGCTGAGCCCCGCACAACAGCGCAATCTGGAGAAAGACCTGGGCAGACCGGTACTGGACCGGCCGCGACTGATCCTGGACATTTTCGCCCGGCGCGCGCGCACCAGCCACGCGCGCACGCAAGTAGAGTTGGCACAGTACGAGTACATGCTTCCGAGGCTCACCAAGCTGTGGACCCACCTGGAGCGCCAACGCGGCGGAACGGGCACCCGGGGTGGTGCGGGCGAGAAGGAGATCGAAACGGACCGCCGCCTCGTGCGCGACCGCATCGCCCTGTTGAAGTCGCAGCTGCGCGACATCGACAAACAAATGGCGACACAACGCGGCAACCGCGGCAAGCTAGTGCGCGTGGCGCTCGTGGGATACACCAATGTGGGCAAGAGCACGCTGATGAACCTCTTGAGCAAGAGCGATGTGTTCGCCGAGAACAAGCTCTTCGCCACGCTGGATACCACGGTGCGCAAGGTGGTCGTGGGCAATCTGCCGTTCCTGCTCAGCGATACCGTGGGCTTCATCCGCAAGCTGCCACACCAGCTCATCGAGAGCTTCAAGAGCACGCTGGACGAAACGCGCGAGGCCGACCTGTTGCTTCACGTGGTGGACATCAGCCACCACAACTTCGAGGAACAGTACGCCACGGTGAGGCACACCTTGCAGGAGATCGGTGCGGGTGGCAAACCCACCATCGTGATCCTCAACAAGATCGACGCATACCGGCCGATGGAGCACGACCCGCACGATCTGTCGCCCAAGCGGCCCGACCAGTTCACGTTGGAAGAGCTCAAGCGCACCTGGATGGGCCGGATGCTCGATGAGGAGTGCATCTTCATCTCGGCCGTGACGAAGGAGAACATCGACACCTTGCGCAAGCTGCTCTACCAACGCGCCAAAGCGATACACGTCGCACGCTTCCCTTACGAGAGCGATCTGCTCTTCGGCGACGAGTACCTTGATCCGGACACACAAGGACAAGGCAACCCCTGACCGCTGGCGCAGTCTGTACCGCGACCCGTCCCGGCCCATGAAAACCCTGCTCAAACGCCTCTACGCGGCCCTGCCCTTCAAGCAACCGCTGTTCAAGGTGTTGCGCTTGTTGCCATTGCCCCGCAGCTTGTTCCAGCACCTGCACTTCACGGGCATCATCGATGTGCGCGTGCCGGGAAGCGGCTCGTTCCGCATGCGGCATCACGGGTACATGATAGAGAACGAACTGTTCTGGCGGGGGATCAAAGGCTGGGAGAAGATCTCGCTGGAACTCTGGGTGCGGCTGTGCAAGCGCTCCAAGACCATCATCGATGTCGGCGCCAACACGGGCGTGTACGCGCTGCTCGCGAAGACGGTGAAGCCGGATGCCACCATCATCGCCGTGGAGCCCGTGGAAAGGGTCTTCCGGAAGATGGAGGAGAACATCGCATTGAATGGTGGCGGCATCCATGCGGTACGTGCGGCCCTGACAGACCATGAGGGCGAAGTGGCGCTGTACGATCTTCCGGAGAGCGATCACGTGCTGGCCGTGTCGTTGAACAAAGAACACCTGTCCATGCTCAAGGGCCTGCGACCGGTCCCGGTCCCTGCGCGCACCATGGCCGGCATCGCCCGGCAATACGCGCTGCCCCGCATCGACCTGATTAAGATCGACGTGGAGACGCACGAGCCTGAAGTGCTCAGCGGCTTCATCGATCTGCTGCGCCGCGACAAGCCCGCGCTGCTCATCGAGATCCTGAACGACAAGGTCGCGGCACGGGTGGAGGACCTGGTGAAGGGTCTGGGCTACAACTACTACAACATCGATGACGTGACCTGGCCGCCCGAGAAGGCCGCGACCCTCACGCGCAGCAAGCATTTCAACTACCTGTTCTGCCAGCCCGAAGTGGCCGCTGCCATCGGCCTCGCCTGAGCCGCTTCAATCGAACGCCTGCATGCTCACCAGCCGGGCGTAGGCCCCGTTCGCGGCCATGAGCCGCACATGCGTGCCCCGCTCCACGATGCGCCCCTCCTGCAGCACGCAGATCTCGTCGCAGTGCTGGATGGTGCTCAAGCGGTGCGCGATCACCAACGACGTGCGGTCCTTCATCAGCTTGAAGAGGGCGTCCTGCACAAGACGTTCGCTCTCCGTATCGAGCGCGCTCGTGGCCTCGTCCAGGATGAGGATCGCGGGATCCTTCAGCACAGCACGGGCGATGGCGATGCGCTGCTTCTGGCCACCGCTCAAGCGGTTGCCACCATCGCCGATGTTGGTGCGGTAGCCGTTCTCCAACTGGCGGATGAAGCCGTCCGCATTGGCGATGGTGGCGGCGCGAGCGATGTCCTCGTCCCGCGTGCCCGGCCGCCCGAAGGCGATGTTGTTCGCGATGGTGTCGTTGAAGAGGATGCTGTCCTGCGTGACGATGCCCATCAGCCCGCGCAGGTCGCCGATGCGCAGATCACGGATGTCCGTGCCATCGATCAGTACCGCGCCTGACGTCACGTCGAAGAACCGTGGAAGCAAGCCTGCCATCGTGCTCTTGCCCCCACCGCTCGCGCCCACCAATGCCACGCTCTTGCCCTTGGGTATGTGAAGGTCGATCCCATCCAGGACCTTACGGTCATCATAAGCGAAGCTGACCTCCCGGAATTCGACCCCGTTCCGCAGATCATCGATCGGGCGCGCATCCGGCTTTTCCTTGACGGTGTTCTCCACCGCGAGCAGGTCGAAGACGCGCTGGGCACTGGCGCTGCCCCGTACGATGCCGCTCCATCCTTGTGAGAAGCCCTTGATCGGTGTGAGCAGTTGCGAAAAGATGGCGATGTAGGCGATGAACGTGGTGCCTGCGAGTTCGGGCGGGGTGCCCAATGCGAGCGAACCACCGATGTAGGCCATCACCGCCATCACAGCGGCACCCATGGTCTCGCTCAGCGGTGAGGCCACATCCTGCCTCCTGAGCAGCGCGATGCTGGCGCGCGTGAGCAGTTCGTTCTCGCGCTCGAAACGCCGTCGCATGTCCGCTTCGCCGTTGAAGGCCTTCACTACGCGGATGCCTCCCAGCGTCTCCTCCACGCGGGCGAGCAGGTCCGCGCTCTTCTCCTGCACGCGCGTGCCGCGCTTGCGCAGGCTCTTGCTCACGCGGGCGATGATCAGGCCGCTCAAGGGCAAGAGCAGCAGGGAGATCAATGTGAGCTTCGCGCTCAGCGTGACCATGGTGCCGATGAAGAGCACCACGGCGATCGGCTCACGGAAGATCATCTCGATGCTGTACATCACCGAGTACTCGAGCACCTGCATATCGTTGGTGATCACGCTGAGCAGGTCCCCTTTGCGTTCGCCGCTGTGGTAGCGCAGTGGCAGCTCCAGCATCTTGTCGTAGATGCGCGCGCGCAGATCATGGATGATGCGGTTGCGGAAGACGCAGATCGCGCTCACGGCGAGGTAGCGGAAGAAGTTCTTCATCAGGAAGAGCGCGACCACGCCGATGCAGATCCACGCGAGTGCCGGCAGCTGGCCCTGCGTTTCGATGAGCCGGGTGAGACCATACTGGAAGTTCTGCTGGACGGCATCCTTGCTCAAGGTGAAAGGAGGGCGCGCATGCACGAGCTCCGTCTGTCCCATGAGGAGCTGCAGGAAGGGGATCAGCAGCAACATGCTCCCCAGATGGAAGGCCGTGGCCAGCAGGTTGAACACACCGTTCAAGACCGCATAGCGCCGGTAGGGCCGGCCGAAGCGGAGAATGCGGAAGAACTGGCGCATCGTGGGCGGGCGAAAATACCCCGGGGATCCCGGCCGCCCGACAACCCGCGCCGCGGCTACATTTGAGCGGGTACCTTCACTGTTCCTGATGGGTTTTCTCACGGCGTCCTGCCAGGTCCTTCTGCACGCGCGCAAGCACTTGGCGGTGGATCTCACCCGGACACTGACGCTCGGGCGGCAAGAGCTCCACATGAAGGTGGACGACCTGCGGGAGCTGGCCATCGCGAAGGGCATCGGTACGACCGAGCAACTGAAGCAGCTCGGTCGGTCGAATGGATACGCGGAACCTTTTCTCGAACTTTTGGGGGCCCAACGCATCGAGAGCATGGACGCGTCCGACTATGAGCAGGCGACCATCATACACGACCTCAATGAGCCTGTACCAGCTGCCTTGCACGGCCATTTCTCCTGTGTGATCGACGGCGGAACGATCGAGCACGTGTTCCATTTCCCGAACGCCATCCGCAGCTGCATGGACATGCTGGAGACGGGCGGGCACTACATCGGTATCACGCCTGCGAACAATCACATGGGACATGGCTTCTACCAGTTCAGTCCCGAGCTCTACTACCGCGTGTTCGGCACGGAGAACGGCTTCGAGGTCCGTGTGATGCTGGTCAAGGCCGCTTCGGATTGGTATGAAGTGACCGACCCCGCAGTGCTTCGCGAGCGCACCGAATTGGTGAGCTCCGCGCCGGTCACATTGGTGGTCATCGCCCGGAAGAACAAGGCCATGGAGCGCTTCCATACGCCCCAGCAGAGCGACTATGTCTCAGCATGGTCGCCAAGGACCGCGAAGATGGACAGGGGGCCTTCGGGAGCGGCTGATGAGGCACGGGAACTTGTCAGAAAGGTGTTGCCCACCAGGCTGAAAACCCGGCTCCGACAACTCCTGGCCCTTACCCGGAAACGGGAAGAAGTCCCGGGTCTTGGCACCGTGGATGCCCGGCACTTCAAACGCGTCGACCTGCCGTAGCCGGTGACAGGCCATTGACCGATGACCTGTCAACCCAAGGCCGGGGCCTATCTTCGCGGCCCGTCCGCCGGAGCGTTGCAATGGCGGGCCTTTGGACATGGACAGCCTGCGTCAGAACAAGGTGAACAGTCTTCTGCAAAAGGAGATGGCCGGTATCCTGCAGACCGAAGGACGCCGCCTGCTGCCCGGTGGGTTGATCACGGTGACCGGGGTGCGCGTGAGCCCCGATCTGGGCATCGCCAAAGTGTATGTGAGCCTATTCCCGGTGAAGGACAAGTCGAAGGCACTTGAGCGCGTGCGGTCCGACGCGCACCACATGCGGGGCATGCTGGGCCACCGGATCGGCAAACAGATGCGGGTGGTACCGGAGCTCATCTTCTATCTCGACGATTCACTCGACAAACAGGAGGAGATCGATCGCTTGCTGAAAGGCTGATGCAATACGATCCGGTCAAACGCCAGCTGGGTTCGGTCTTCAACCGGTCCCCTTTCCTGCGCAGGGTATTCTATCGATTGCTGGACCTGTTGATGCTGCGCGCCTGGCACGTGCAGAAGGAGTTGCGTGGATGGGCCCGGAAGCTGAACGGCCGGAAGGACGTCCACATCTACGACGCGGGCGCTGGTTATGGGCAGTACAGTTACTGGCTGAGCGGGATCGACCGATCGTGGCGGATCACCGCCCTCGATGTGAAGGAGGAGCAGGTCGCGGATTGCAACGGGTTCTTCCAACGCATCGGGCGTCCGAACGTCAAATTCCAGGTGGGCGATGTGACCAGGTTCAGCGCACCTGACGCGTGCGACCTCGTGGTGTGCGTGGATGTGATGGAACACATCCTGGAGGACGAGGCGGCCTTGCGCTGCTACAGTACCTCGCTGAAGGCCGGCGGCATGTTGATCATCAGCACGCCCAGCGACCAGGGCGGCAGTGATGTGCATGAAGAGGGCGCCGGGTCGTTCATCGAGGAGCATGTGCGCGACGGCTACAACATCGATGACCTGAAGGCCAAGTGCATGCGCAACGGATTCACCCGGGTGGAAGCGCGCTACAGCTACGGAACACCGGGGAAGATCAGCTGGCGGCTCAGCATGAAGTGGCCGTTGCTGATGCTCAATGCGAGCAAGGCGTTCTACATCGTGCTGCCGTTCTACTACCTCATCGCGTATCCTGTCGCGTACGTGCTGAACTGGTTCGACGTCTCCATGCGGCACGATACGGGCACGGGCCTCATCGTGAAGGCTTGGAAGTAGCGGCGGAGGCCATTGTCCTTGAGGGAGCCGGCGCTACCTTCGTGACATGCTTCATTTTCGCGGTACATCGCTCGTGACCATACCGTTCGCGCTGCTCTCCCTGGGAATGAACCCATTCCCGGGGGGCTGTCCCGTGGACAAGTCGCGCTACGCGGTATTGCCCCCCGGCGGGCATGTCACCTGGCGCGAAGGGTTGAACGTCTCTGAATACCCGCTCACCCACGCGGATGTGGAGCAGGCCGAATGCCTGTTGATCGCCCGCGCGGACGCCGTGAACGCCGACCTCGCGGTGAACGGTGGCGGCGAGCACATCGAACCGGCCGAATACTACCGCCAGTACTGCGTGTTGCGCGATCAGGAAGGCCACCGCATCGTCTATTTGAACGCTTTCTGCCGGCTTCCGGCCGCACACATTCCCTGGCAGCAGGTATGGGTGGAGGTGGACGATGGCGGCACGTGCTATTTCCAGGCCCTGTTCGACCTCACCTCCGGCCAGGTCGTGGAGTTCAACATCAACGGCGACGCATAGCCGCGGACCCTCTTGCGCCTCGCCCTTCTCTTCGCGCGCCGCTACCTGCTGGCCAAACGCTCACGGAACGCCATCAACGTCATCACGCTTATCAGCATCGTGGTGATCGCGGTGGTCACGGCGGCGATGGTCGTGGTGCTCAGCACGCTCAACGGCATCAGCGACCTGGTGGACAAGCTGTACAGCCCGTTCGATCAGGACGTTACCGTTACTCCGGTGACGGGCAAGTCCTTCCCGAGAGACAGCCTCGCGCTGGAACGGATAAGCGCCTTGCCCGGTGTGCGAGCTACCAGCTGGACCATCGAGGAGAACGTGCTTCTGCGCAGCGGCGAGCAACAGGCCGTCGCAACGATGAAGGGCGTCGAGCCGCAGTATCTGGAGATGGCCTCACTACCGGAGAGCATGTACGAGGGTCAGGCGCGCCTTGAGGGAGACAACGGTCCGTTGGTTATCCTGGGGGCGGCGCTCAAGGACCAGCTCGGTGTGCCCCGTGACGACGGTGTGATGCGGCCCTTGACCATCAGCGCCCCGGTGCGCGGCCGGAAACTCCTGCGCTACAAGGAGCAGGCGTTCGAACAGGAACACGTGGCGGTAGCGGGCTCCTTTTCCATCAACATGGAGTTCGACCAGCAGTACGTCATCGCACCTATCGCCTTTGTGGATTCGTTGCTGCACTACGGGGGCGAAGTGACCGCTTTGGAGGTCAAGGCCAGGCCCGGCATCGCCATCGAGGATCTTTCCAGGGAGGTCGCCGCGATAGCCGGTCCGCGTTTCACCACGCTTTCGCGCTACGCGAAAAACTCCCTGATGTACCGTACGAACGCCACGGAAAAGTGGTTCACGTTCGCGGTATTGGCCTTCATCGTCCTGATCGGCGCCTTCAACATCATCGCTTCGCTCACGTTGATGATGATCGAGAAACAGCAGGACATGCGCACCCTCACCGGCATGGGAGCGACCACCGCGTTCGTGCGGCGCGTCTTTTTCGCTGAAGGACTGCTCATCGTCGCGGTCGGGAGCATTACCGGGCTGGTGCTCGGGCTCCTGGTGTGCGCGATACAGATCCGCACCGGCATCGTCGGCCTGGCGAACTCGGTGGTGGAGAGCTACCCTGTACGGATCGTTCCGGCGGACATCGCCCTGATCTTCCTGACGGTGCTGCTCATCGGGATGCTGGCGACCGCCGTTTCGCTCCGCGGGTTGGGGCAGCGCTACCTGATGGAGCGCTGATCGTCATCAGCATCATCGGCGAGCGATCGTCCGCTCAGGCCGCCAAGGCGAATGCGCTGCGCACTTCCTCCAGCAGCTCGATGAGGATGCGCGGGTCCCGCTCGGTCACCAGCTTCATGCGATGGTCCTTGAAGTTCGGGAGTCCTTTGAAATAATTGGTGTAGTGCCGGCGCATCTCCACAACGCCCTCCCATTCCCCTTTCCAGGCGATGCTGCGCTCCAAGTGCTCTCGCGCGGCGTCCACGCGGTCGTTGAGCGTGGGTGCGGGCAGGTGTTGCCCCGTCGCGAACCAGTGTTTGATCTCGTTGAAGATCCAGGGATGCCCGATGCTCGCCCTCCCGATCATCACACCGTCCACGCCATAGCGTTCGCGCATGGCCTTCGCCTTCTCCGGAGAGTCCACATCGCCGTTGCCGAAGATGGGGATCCGGATGCGCGGGTTGTTCTTCACTTCCCCGATCAGCGTCCAATCCGCCGGCCCCTTGTAGAGCTGCGCGCGCGTGCGCCCATGGATGCTCAGCGCCTGGATGCCGACGTCCTGCAGGCGCTCGGCCACCTCCATGATGTTCTTGGTCTGATCGCTCCAGCCCAAGCGTGTCTTCACGGTCACCGGGAGCTTCACGGCCTTCACCACTTTCTCCGTGAGGCGGACCATCTTGTCCACATCCTGCAGCAGACAGGCGCCCGCGCCCTTGTTCACCACCTTGTTCACGGGGCAGCCGTAGTTGATGTCGATAAGCTCCGGTCCTGCCGCTTCAGCGATGCGTGCCGCTTCCTCCATGGCTTCCTCGCTGCCTCCGAACAGCTGGATGCCGATGGGCCGTTCCTCCGGGAAGATGTCGAGCTTCTTCATCCCCTTGGCCGCTTTGCGGATGAGGCCCTCGCTGCTGATGAACTCGGTGTACATCAGGTCGGCCCCATGCTTCTTGCACAGCGCGCGGAAAGGAGGATCGCTCACATCCTCCATGGGCGCGAGCAGCAGCGGGAATTCCGGCAATTCGATGGGGCCGATGCGTGGCATGGGAAAGAGCCCGCGAAAGTACGTGAAGCATCAACCGCGAGGCCCGGACAATACACTGGTCACGAGCCGTCACTTCACCGGAACCAGCGCGCCCGGTAGAGAGGTTTCACGGCGTCTTCAGAGCCAGATGATGAGGAAGAAGAGCGCCAGACCGACCATCCCCATGCACAGGGCCATGGCCACGGTCCAGTCGTGTGCCCGCATACGCCGTTGATCGCGGGCAAGCACTTCGGACCGGTCTACAAGCAGCTCCTTTTCCATTCGGGGCGCGAACGTACCGGGATCCGATACGGCGGCGCCAGCGGTTTTCGACCACGACAAGGTGCGATCCGGCGAACGCGCGGCCGTGGCTGTCCGGATGGGCGACCGGATGATCACCCGCGGCCCATCCGGTGGTCCGCAACGTCCTCCGGAAATGGCCGAGTAGTGGAGAACGCTTGATGTGTCGTCCCGGGGACTCAGCCCGCACAGAAGCAACGGAAGATCAACGAGCGACGGTGAAGGTCCGGCGCACAGCACGCATCCCGTCCAGCACCTCCAACGCATAGCTGCCGGTCGGCAGCGCCGCGACGTTCAGTTGCAGACCACGTTCGCCTGTGCGCGTCATCGGGGCGGGCACGACGCGGCCTGCCAGGTCGAGCACTCGCGCGGACTTGAGCGTAGGGCCAACAGGCATTTCCACCCTCAACCATTCGCTGGCGGGAACAGGATAGATGCTCACCCCTTCCTCGTCAACCTTCTGGACGCTTCGCGTGGTCAACGACACGGTCTCGTCAGCAACCGCAGCGACCGACAGGTCACTCGCGCGCTCAGCAGCGGCGTCCGCTTCAGCCTGTGCGGCCAAGGCCACTTGGATCATCACTTGTTCCACCGCGGTCGCAGCTTGTATGATCATGTCATCCTGCATCGTGATCACGGGCACCACCTCCTCCGCAATGGGGGTTTCCACGTCAACGGGGGGCGGGAATACGCGATAGCTCCGCCAAACGCCGGGGTTGTTCGGCGCATCGAACAGCCAGAAATAGCCATTGGCGTAGGACATCCCGAAAAGGGTGCGCGCCGGTGCGCTCGGCGGCAGCTGGCAGTAACCGGAACAGGTGCCGGTGCGCTTGTCGATGAAGAGCAGTCGCCGATGCGCATGATCGTACACGCCCCACTCATACCCGACGAAGCCCGTGTACACGATGCTGTTCGCATTGAGGTCGCCCGCACCTGTTGGCAGCTCCTTGATATGCCGGACCGCTCTTCTTGAATTGTTTGAGCGCGAATAACGGGACACACTACCGTCGTGGTAGTAAATGATCTCCTTGGCCTCCGGGTCGAACGCTCCGACCGAATGCGCGGTGGGTTGGGCCGCTTTCATCAGGACGGTCCCCGTTCCGGTCGGCTGATGCGTTGAGGGGTCCAGCGTTTGGGCGAAGAGGCCGGCGTCCAGGTAGCCGTTGCCTTCCAATTGGTGCGTAGCCGGGTTCCACCAGGCTCCACGGTAATCGAAGCCCTGCTCCGTGGTGCCCAGGAAAGCGCCGTCCGCGGAATACGTGTCCATCGGATAGCGCTTGCAACCGGCATCCACGCTGTAGTACAGCCCGGCCTCCGGATTGAAGACCACGGCGGAGCGGTTGTCGTTGGCACCAGCCGTGGCGGCCAGCGTGGGCCCCTCCTCCGCTATGGCGAGCGGCATACCCTGCTGTGCGTGCGCATGTGCGCTGAGAAGGGTCAGAACAGGAACGACCTGCCAGAAGTTGTGTCTCGACGTTCTCATGGGCGTTATGGATTTGAACCGGAAGTTGGCCAAGCCTTGAGGCTTTGCACCAGGCTTGGGTGAACACGGAAGTAACGTGTGCCGATGGGCCGAATTGCGTGACGGAGACGCTGTTGGATCTTCATCCCACCGACTGTCCCTTCCTCGGCCCGGTGGGACGAAGAGCCAACCCGGGCAGGCAGTTTGCCTGCCTTCCATACCGGCATGTTTCGGGGCGCGGGTTCTGCTACTTTCGCCGCCCATCCGGAGAGATGGCCGAGTGGTTGAAGGCGCACGCCTGGAAAGTGTGTTTACCTGAAAGGGTAACGGGGGTTCGAATCCCTCTCTCTCCGCCAATGCGAAGGCCGCCGAAAGGCGGCTTTTTCGTGCTGGTAGCAGCCGCGTACTGCTCAGCCTGTGCTGAGTTCTCCACAGAGTTCGCGCACCATCCGATCCTGCACCTCGGCTGCGGAAAGACCTTGACCCAGCAGGAACATCAACTTGGTAACAGCCGCCTCCACCGTCATATCGTACGCGCTTACCACGCCCATCTCGACGAACGCCTTGCTGGTGACGTAGCGGCCCTGTTCCACGCGGCCACCGACACATTGGGTCGCGTTCACCAGAACGATGCCGTTATCACGGGCCTGCCGCAGCGCGCCAAGGAACTCCTCATCGGTCGGCCCATTTCCACTGCCGAAGGTGGTCAGCACGGCGGCGCGCAGGCCGGGAGTGGCCAAGGCATGTCGGACCCACTCGGCCCGGATGCCCGGAAAGAGCCGAATGACCCCGACATGGTCATCCAGACGCTTATGGACGTTGAGCGGGCCGGAGCGGCGGGGCAACAGGGCCTGCTGGTCGTAGCGGATATGCACGCCGGCTTCGGCCAGCACCGGCCAGTTCGGCGAGCGGAACGCCTCAAAGCGCTCCGCATGCACCTTCACGGTGCGGTTCCCGCGATACAGACTGTATTCAAAGTAGACAGCCACTTCGGAAACGACCGGGCGACCGTGCTCCTGCGCTGCCGCGATCTCGATCGCCGTGAGCAGATTCTCCTTGCCATCGGTGCGGATCGTGCCGATGGGCAGCTGGGAGCCCGTAAGGATCACCGGCTTGTCCAAGCCTTCGAGCAGGTAGCTCAGCGCACTGGCCGTATAGGCCATGGTATCACTGCCATGCAGAACGACGAAGCCGTCATGGTCCGCGTAGTTCTGGCCGACCAGTTCGGCGATGCGCACCCAGTCCTCTGGACGCATATCGCTGCTGTCGATGGGCCGCTCAAAGGAGATCGCATCCAGCCGAACGTTGATGCGCTCCAGCTCAGGCACGTGCTCCTCCAAGTGCTCAAGGTCCATCGCCTTGAGGGTCCCGCTGCGCGCATCGGCCATCATGCCGATGGTCCCACCGGTGTAAATGATCAGGATCCTGGGCCGATCCATCATCGGGCGAAGAGTTGCATGGCGTTGGCGGTCGTGATCCGTTCGATGTCATCCAATGGGCGCTCGGTCGCGGTAGCCAAGGCCTGCGCGACGAGAGGGATGTAGCTGCTCTCGTTCCGCTTTCCGCGATGGGGCACGGGGGCGAGATAGGGCGCATCCGTTTCCAGCACGCAATGCTCCGCACCCACGTCTTTCATCGTTTGCGCCAGTCCGCTTTTCGGATAGGTGATCACGCCACCGATACCGAGCTTGAAACCGCCCAGCTCTGTGATGAGCCGCGCCTGTTCGGCGGTTCCGGTGAAACAATGGAACACGCCCCGCAAGGTGTTGTCGTTCTCCTCTTCCACGATACTGAACACTTCCTGGAAGCTCTCGCGGCAGTGGATGACGATGGGCAAGGCGAGCTCTTTCGCCCAACGCACCTGTCGACGGAAAGCTTCCTGCTGCTGCGCGAGGAAAGTCTTGTCCCAATACAGGTCGATGCCGATTTCACCCACGGCGTAGTAGCGGCCTTCGCTCAACAAGCGTTCGACTTCTGAAAGGTCTTTCGTGAAGTCAACGGTCACATGGCTCGGGTGCAAGCCCATCATCGGGAAGCAGATATCCGGATGGGCATCGCACAGCAGGTGCATGGCCTCCACGCTCTCATGGTCGATATTGGGCAGGTAAAGCCTGCCGACGCCGTTCTCCAAGGCCCGCGTGAGCATGTCCTCCCGATCGCTGTCGAACTGCTTGTGGTAGAGGTGGGCGTGGGTATCGATGAACATCGGAGCGCGAAAGTAGAGGCCATGGGTACGTGCCCTGTCAACACGCACCTTTGCGCGCCCCATGAAGATCCTCGTTATCCGCTTCTCGTCCATCGGCGACATCATCCTCACCTCGCCGGTGGTGCGTTGCCTGAAGAAGCAACGGCCCGGAGCGGAGATCCACTTCCTGACCAAAGCGCAGTTCCGCGACCTGGTGGCCCACTCGCCTTATGTGGACCAGGTGCATACGCTCGAAGGCGATCTCGCAGAAGTGGTCCCCGCGTTGAAAAAGGAAGGCTTCACGGAGGTCCTCGACCTGCACCACAACCTGCGGACGATGAAGGTCAAACGTGCGCTGGGCGTTCCCGCGCACAGCTTCCCGAAGTTGAACCTCGAGAAGTGGATGCTGGTGAACTTCAAACGGGACCGCATGCCGCCGACCCACATCGTTGACCGCTACCTGAGCACGGTGGCGCACCTCGGTGTGAAGAACGATGGTGCGGGCCTGGACCTGTTCATTCCACCGGAACGTGAAGTAGCTCTCTCCACATTGCCGGAAAGCCACCGGAACGGATACGTCGCGTTGTGCATCGGTGCCGCGCACTTCACCAAGCGCCTGCCCGAGCACCAGCTCATCGCGCTCGCTTCACAGCTGGACGGACCGTTCGTCATCATCGGCGGCCCCGAGGACCAGGCCGTCGCCCGGGCGGTAGCGGACGCGACGGGTGCGCGCGCTTTTGATGCCACCGGGAAGTACGATCTCCTCGGCAGCGCCTCACTGATCAAGCAGTCAACCAGTGCCATCACGCACGACAGCGGGGCCATGCACGTTGCGGCCGCCTTCCGCAAGAACACGGTGAGCATCTGGGGCAATACAGTGCCGAGCTTCGGCATGGGGCCGTACATCCCGCAGCATCCGGAGCGCGCTCACATACGCGAAGTGACCGGTCTCTCCTGCCGGCCCTGTTCCAAGATCGGATACGATGCCTGCCCACGCGGACATTTCCATTGCATGGAGAAACAGGATATCACACGCATCGCACAACTCGCAGCAACGGATACCTGAATCATGGGCTACTCGCTTTCCTGGTTGGCCGTGGAGGCCGCGCTTGCGCCGGCCGTGGTGGATCGCTTCGGCCTTTCGGCTACCGGCGAGACTTCTGAGCACGCGGCGGACTTCAAGGTGAGCACCGCGCGACTTCCTGGCTGGTACCTGTTGGTCTGGGAAAGTGACTTCCTGATCGATAGCACGCTCCTGAAGGAACTCTCCGCCCAGGGCAGGGTCGTGGCTGTTTTCGTGGAAGAACATGTCATGTTCTCCTCCGCCGAGGAATGGAAGAATGGTGAGCGCCTGTGGGGAGCAGCGCATGTGACGGAAGTGGACCTCCTGCACATCGGTGTCACCGGGGAGCTTCCAGCGAGCTATGCCAGCATCCACAGGGAGGAAATGGACCTTCAGAAGCAGGCCGGCGGAAGAAAGGCCGGTGTGGACCATATCTTCGAGATCCCGGTCCGCCTCGGCGAAGAGGTCGTGGGCTACCGGCACGATAGCGCTGGTGACGAATTCCACGAAATGAACATGGCCCGTCAGCCACGGAGCAGACCCGTTCACCTCCTGATAGACGGGGTGTCGGCCATCACCGGTGCCCTCGACAAGTCTGCTTCCGCATGGTATCGGGAGAACAAGGCCACCCGTCCGGAGGACAAGCCGGCTGGTCCAACCAAGCCCGGTTTCTTCGGACGGTTGTTCGGCAAAGGCTGAACAAGTACCCGTCATCCGGAGCGCTCGATCGCGGACGCACGAATGGTCGGTCTTAGCTTGGTACCATGCGAAGGACCGGAACACGCGTCTTTCTTTCCGCGTTTCTCATGCCGTTCTGCGGCTGCGAGTTCGTCGACACGTACGAATTCGAGGTACTGAACGCTTCGAGCCGGCCGTTGGAGGTCACGTTCAGCACCAACGGTGAGGACAGCACTGTTGTGGTCGAAGGGGAAACCCCGGTGATCATCTGTTCCGAGGAAGGTGGCCCCCATGGCTGGGCGCAACACCGTTCCCGCTCAGGCCCGCATGATGACTTCGAGGTATTGCTGGAGTCTCTACGTGTCCGTCAGATGGGCGGACCTGCCAGCAACAAGGACTATTCGCTCGAAGACTCGTGGTGGTTCCGCGACGGGACTTTCCGGGCCTACGTGACGGATGAGGAGTTCGACTGATCTTCGGCCGCATGAGTTGGGACATCTTCATACAGGACCTTCCGGACGTGGCGACCGTCGAGGACATCCCGGAAGATTTCCGGCCGGGCACCATCGGCAAGCGCCAGGCGCTTGTTGCGCGCTTACGCGATGCCGTTCCGTTCCTGGAGCACCAGGAACACGATTGGTACGTGGTGGAAAAAGCGGAAGCGGCGTTGAGCCTGAGCGTGAGCACGGAACCCGGAACGGATGATGTGACCTGCATTGCGATACACGTGCACGGAGGAGAGCTCGCGCCTGCCTGTTTGGCGGCACTGGTCAAGGCCAGCGGACATCGCGCACTGGACACGAGCACAGGCGGCTTCTTCGACGCCCATGCGCCCGAGCATGGCTACTCCACTTGGGCCGGATACCGCGACCATGTTCTGTCCCGGTCATCCGGTCGCTAGCAAGGCGCTACCGCGATCGGTCCGTCACCAGAGACGCGTTCGTCGGGTGGCGGCGCGCCCAGTGCTTCCCCATCAAATGCAGGAGGATCACTCCGCTCTGCACGAGGAAGTACTCATGCCACAGATTCCCGCTGGCATTGCCGTCACCCAGTTCCCAGCCCCGATCCACGAACAGCGCGAGCAGCCCGAAGATGAGCACGAAGACCACGACGTATTGCCAACGCGCGAACATGGACCGCAGGCGGTCAAGCCGCAGCAGCTCCTTCCCATTAACGAGTATTCCGCCCAGGAACGGCCAAACGAACACGAGCGGCAAAGCGAACAAACGTGCTTCACGCGCCTTGGTGCAGAACAGGACGACGATGGTATTGAGCAGCACCGCCAACAGGAAAGCTCCGCGATAGGGAGGATCGAGGGTGCCGGACCGACCTTGTGTACCATCCATCGCGAGGAGAATGGCCGAGGGCAGACCGAGGGCGAGGTAGAAATAGACCAGCGTTTCGACCGTGGTCGGTGGGTCGGCGAAGTTCAGTTCGAAAAGCCCGGATCGGCCAGCGACATCGCTGCGCAACAAGTCCTGCCCACCGAGGTAGCGCACATAAGCGGCGAGGAAAAGCGCGAAGAGAAGCACCGGTAAGGCGAAAGCGGATGCGCGCACGAACCCGGAACGGGTGCCCCACCGGCGCGGTCTCCACGCGCCATCGGAAAAGAAGAGGAAGAACGCGGGCAGGAGCAGCAAAGAGGATTCGCGCACGCACAAGGCGAACGTGAACGAGACGGTGAACCATGCCCAGCGCCGCCGGATACACGCTTCGAGCGCGAGGAAAAGCGCTGAGTACTGCAAGGGTTCATCGTAGCAGTAGATGGGCGGGAACCAGCCGTTGAGCACGGTAAAGGACAGGTGATAGGCGGCCATGGCCAGCAACGCTTCACGACGCGGTCGTCCAAGGGACCGTACGAGCCGATAGAGCAGGAGGCCACTGATGAACAACAGGGTGAACTGGGTGACGATGAAGGCCGGGGCCTCACCCATGCCTGAGATGCCATCCAGCCCTTCGATGATCCAGGTAGTGAAGGGACGTCTGGCGAATGCCGGCTCCATGCGGTGGAATTCCAGGTTCACGCCGAGATAGTCCGCATTGATGGTGCGGCCGTTCAAGGGATATAGTCCCGAGTCGATGTTCAGCATGCTGTTCATACCCGGGCACAGATGCAGGCCCAGCGTACACAGGGTGAGCGACAGACCCATCGCCCAAGCGGGCCATGGACGCCCGCTCCCGTTCATGCGAACAGCGCCTTGAGTTCGGTCGCGTCCTTCGGTTCCATTTTGCCGCTGAGGATGAGGCGCAGTTGCCTGCGGCGCAAGGCGCCCGCAAAGCGCCGGATCTCGTCCTCGGTCTCGGGCACCACCTCAGGGATCCTCACCGGCCGGCCGGTATTGTCCACGCCGACGAAGGTGTAGATGGCGCTGTTGCACGCGATCTTCTCCCCGGTCATCTGGTCCTCCACCCACACATCGGCCCAGATCTCCATGCTCGTACTGAAAGTGCGGCTCACCTTGCTCTGGATGGTGACGAAATCGCCGAGCTTGATGGGCCGGTCGAAGCTCACATGGTTCACCGCCACGGTGACCACCTGCCGCTTGCAATGGCGATGCGCGCTGATGGCGCAGCTGATATCGAGCCATTGGAGCAGGCGGCCGCCGAAGAGATTATCCAGCGTGTTGGTGTCGTTCGGCAGCACGAGGTGCGTGGTCTCGGCGATGCTGTCTTTGGCGGGGCGGGGGTCCATGGTCGGCGAAAGTAGGCGCGGTCCCCCACTACCTTTCGCGCATGGATGATTCCCCGTACGCGATCGTCAAGGCATTGCACATCATCTTCATGGTGACCTTCTTCGCCGGCACGTTCTATATCGTGCGCCTCTTCATCTACCACAAGGAGGCGTTGTCGAAGTTCGAGCCGGACCGGACGATCCTCTCCCGGCAGCTGATCGTGATGGAACGCAAGCTGTGGTACATCATCACCTGGCCATCACTGGTGCTCATGCTCATCTTCGGGCTGTGGATGTTCGCCATGCACCCGATGCTGATCAAGCAGCCTTGGATGCATGCCAAGCTCGGCCTCATCGCCCTGCTCTTCGTCTACCACTTCAAGAATCACGCGATCCTGCTGAAGGCGCGGAACAACGACCTTCCATGGTCATCGTTCCGCTTGCGCTTGTGGAATGAAGGCGCGACGATCATGCTGTTCGCCGTTGTGTTCCTGGCCGTTCTGAAGCGGTTGGACTGGAAGTACGGCGTTGTCGGCTTGCTCGTGCTGGGCCTGGTGCTGGGCCTGGCCGTGGCGCAATACCGGAAGAAGCGGCTGGGTGCGCCGGACTCCCGTCCGGCCAGCGCGGCCGATGTGAAGTCCTCGAAATGACCGCTGGCCGAACGAGGGTCCGGTGGACCGATCAGCGAAGGGTGTAGAACAGCACTTTGCCGGTATCGGTACCGGTGATGAACCAGCTATCGTGGAAGAAGCAGGGCGAACGGTGCTGCTGGTCCTTGTTCTCCGGGTACATGAGGGTCTGCACGGAAGCGCCGTCCTTCCCGACAAAACTGATCGTCCCGTTCTTGTCCGCCTTCGCCGTAAGGTCGCCACGCTGTGCGCTCTCCTGCTGGTAGAAACGATCGAACGGCGAGTTGCCCACCTTCAGGTTCAGCTTCTTCATGGCCAGCGAGTTCGGCATCCACGGGAAATTGGCCAGATTGCCACCCTCCTTCTTCCCGGTCTTCATGTCCCAGATCTCGCGCTTGCCCGTGAAGCCCGCGAGCATCACGTACTCGCCATTGTCATTGAACTGGGCGTAGTAGACCGCCTCGCTGTTGTCCTCCATGAACTCGAGATGGAAAACGCGCTTGCCGGACTCCAGGTCCATCACATCGGCGCCTTTGGTGGTGCATGCCAGGATGCGATCGCCTTTCGGCGCGACGGCCAGGAAGATCACCTCGGCCTTCTCGCACTGGATGGCGCGGGCAACAGGTTCAAGCACGGCCTGCGCACCTGCCTGTTGCGGCGCATTGAGCCAAGCGAAAGCGGCCAGGGTGAGGGGCAGGAAGGGGTTGCGGTTCATGCGTTCTCGATCAGATGACGATGTTGCTGGAGCCAGGCGATGGCCGCATCCGTATCCGGAAAAAGCTGGATGGGCCGCTTGGGCTTGTTGTGACGGACGAACGCATTGGCGCTCATCTGATGGCCGAAATCGCGTACGACGATGGCGTCCGCAGCGAGGATCTCACTGCCCGCATCGCTCGACGCATGGGCGCGCGCCTCGTTCGTCAGCGACGCACCGGGCCCCGCCGTGAACAGGAAAAGCGCCTTGCGTCCCTGACGCAGTGCTCGGATGGCGTCGAACATCTCATCGATCGCGTCCTGACCGGCGACCAGGCCGTCCTTGAAATGCGCATGCACGATGTCCCCATCGATGATGGTCAGTGTGCAGGCGCTCAGCTCAATAGGGTTCATGTGCTCCTGATCAGGCCCGCCTTCACCGGAACGTCGGCGGGTGAAAAAAGGGGTGCGAATCTAATGGCGGTTCAGGGCGAGTATGCAACGATCCGCGTGCCGCCTTGGGCCGGGTCCATGCAAAGATGTTCAACGCACGAGCAGCCAGGCCTGCGGGGCATCCTCCTTGCGCACGGCGGTCAAGGCTTCCAAGGCCAGCGCACGTTGTGGATAACTGCCGATGGCCACTCGATAGAGCCCCCCTTTACGGTCGATGATATCCGCTGCGAAACCCTTTGCCCGCAGATCGGCCATGAAGCCCTCAGCGTTCTCCTTCTGCAGGAAACAACCGCCGATGACATGGAACCGGTTGTGCGGGACCTTCACGGCGACGGCGGTGCTCTCGGGCACGGCGACCTGCTTCTCCGGGCTGATCTCCACCCTAGGGGGCGGCATCGGTGCTCCGAGGTCCACGAGCAGGGTGGCAGAACCGCTCCCGGGTGCAGGCACCTCGCGGACACCAGTGACGTCCAACGGCAGCGTCCAGGTCGCCGTGTCCACGGGATCGAGAATGACCGGGTCCTCCGCGAGCCTGGGGTGGTAACTGAGCGGTTCGCTCTTGCCGAAGAGCTCGAACCCGCTCCATTGGGCTCCGCTGGGCGCTTCGCTGGATACGATCCACCATGTACCGGCCGTACTGAGGAGTGCCAACACCGCTGCGGCCGCGAGCCAAGGGAAACGCCGCCCCTCCAGCTCCTCCACCGGAACAAGGGGGATCACCCTGGGTTCGGGCAGGGGCACAGCGACGACAGGCGCGGCCACGGTGACCAGACAAGGCACAGCGGGCACGGATCGGAGGCCGTACGCATCCTTCAAGAAGTTCACCCGGCGGTCCGGATCGAATTGGATGTTGCGTTCCGCATCGCGATAGAACGTGCCGATGCGTGGAAGTTCCAGCCGCCCGTCGCGGTCCAGCTTGCCTTGCCAGACATCCACTTCCCCATCGATCACTGCTGCCGCGCGGATGAAGTCGAGCCCCTGGGCCTTGGCCAGATGATCCGTAAGCAAGCCGTCCGTGCGCGTGAGATGCCGGTTGAAGCTGAGGTCCTTGGACGGTGGGTGTATGGACCGCCGTTGTTCATCGAGCCGGGCCGGCCTGTAGTGGGTAAGGAAGCCCCCGAAACGCGGCACGATCACACAGTCATGCGCGTACAGCAGTTCGTGCAGGTCACGTTCGATGGGCATCGGGCAGCGAAACTACGAACCGCTCACTCGCCTGCGCGCCTCCTCCAGATCCGCCGGGGTGTCCACGCAGAACGACGGGTGGTCGGTAATGGCCACCTTGACGAACAGTCCCTCCTCCAGCCAGCGCAACTGCTCAAGGGATTCTGCGAGTTCCAGGGAGGAAGGGAGCAGCTTTACCACCTGATCCAACGTGGATGCAGCGTAGGCATAGAGGCCCACATGCTTCAGGAAACGGAATTGCTCGCAGCGGGGTCCGGGGCCGGGATTCCTCAGAAAAGGGATGGCCGCCCGGCTGAAATACAATGCGCACATATCGGCGTCCACCGCGATCAGCACTTCACCCGGGTCGTCCAGATCGTGATCATCCGTGACAACCTGTGCAAGCGTGGCGATACCGGCGTGACGTTGATCGATAGCCGCGCAGAGCTCATCGATCTGCGCGGGCACGATGAAGGGTTCATCGCCTTGGATGTTGACCACGGCGTCGAACCGGTCCGCACCGGTCTTCACCAGTGCTTCCCAACACCGATCCGTGCCGCTGGGATGATCGGACGAGGTCATTACGACGTTGCCGCCATGCTCCTTCACATGCTTCTCGATGCGTTCGTCATCCGTGGCCACCACCACATGTGCGAGCGAGGCCGCTTTCTGCGCCTGATCGAATACGCGCATCACCATACTGCGGCCGCCGATGTCCACCAGCGGCTTGCCCGGCAAGCGGGAGCTGGCGTAACGAGCAGGTATGACACCGAGGATGCGCATGCTCACAGATCGACCGCGAGTTGCACCTGCCAGCTCCTCGGTGCTTCAATGGCCATCGGCCGGATGGAGTACACCTCGTTGCTCAGGTTGGTGGCGATGAGCGCCGCCTTCACCTGCGGTGTGATCTGATAGCCCAAGCGCGCGTCGACGATCCAGTCGCCGGTGGTGTGGGTGAGCATCCATCCCTTCGCACCGGAAGGCAGCAGCAAAGGGTTGTCGAAGTCGACGAACGCTTTGTCGATGTTCCGCACATGACTGTTGTACCGGATGCTGATCCCTGCGGACAACTGTTTCCACTTCGCGCCCACATCCGAACGGAACAGGCTGCGTACGCGGTACTTCAGGATGTTGTCGGTGGTGTCGTAGCTCGTATTGCGATAGCCGACGGGCACCGGTGGATTGCCAAGGGAAGTGGCATAGGTCGCGTTCGGCGTCGTGCAAACGGGCGTGGTATGCGTGTATCCCATCAGCAACGTGAACTCCACCTTGCCAATGGTGCCCTTGCCCGCTGCCTCGAATTCCATGCCGGTGATGCGCGCACCACCGGTGTTCACTGAACGGAATCCGAGACCCGCGAGCGGGTCGTTCAGCGGCGCTTGCGCCCACGTGCCGAAGGTGAACTCGACGAACCGGTCGATGTCCTGCTGGAACACCACCGCGTCCACATAACCGCTGAAGCCTCCGATGCGAAAGCCCTGCTTCACGCCGCCTTCCACGTTCACGCTGAACTCCGGCTCGAGGTCCCCGTTCGGGAAGATGTTCAGTTTGCCCACGCTCGTCTTGATATAGCGCTCGCCCAACGTGGGGAAGCGGAAGCCCTGCCCATAGCTCGCCCGCAGATAGGTCGCCTTGAGCACACGATACGTGGCTCCCGCACGGTAGACCGGCTGCGCCTTCTCGTAATCGTTCACCTTGAAATTCTCGTAGCGCACACCGGCGCTCAGCATCAATTTCTCCTGCAGGATCTTCTTGTCCGCCTGCAGATAGCCAGCGTATGTGCTCGCCGTGTTCTGGCCGTTGCCGTCGGGGTCGCCGCTGTAGAGCTGCGCATCGCTGTCGGTATTGTTCCAGGTGACGCCCGCCGTGATCGTGGTCTCGCCGAAAATGTCCGCCTTCTTCTGCGCCTGGTACTCGGTGAAGAGGTTGGTGCTCGAGTTGGCCTGCTCGTTGTCGTTGTCGAAGCGCTGGTCGTAGAACCGCGCGCGCAGGATGTGGCGCATCCCTTTTGGTCCGCGATAGTTGATGTACGGGTCCAGGTAGTATTGGGTGCCGAGGGTGCGGGTGAGCGTGCCGGGCTCGGAGCGGTAGAGGCCCTTGTCGGTATCGTCCCACACGAGCACGGTGCTGCTGCGGCTCTTCATGATGTTGCCGTTCAGCCCGTAGCTCAGTCCCTTGATCTTCTTGTTCCGCCAACGCGTGCCGATGTTGAAGCGGATGCGGTTCTCATAGCCGCCGGGGCCCACGCGCGAGGGATCGCTGTTCGCCAAGCTGTCCGGCGTCAAGCGCTCAGGACCAACGAAGCCGTAGTCGCTGAAGGCCATGCCACCGATCACCAGATCGAACTGGCCATACTGCTGCGCATGGTTGAAACTGGCCCCCCCGAAGATGGGCGGGTTCGCGTCCCACCACTTGGCGGGCTTGTGGCCGGGCGTGTCCCATACACCCGCGTACACGGTGGCGCGCGTGCGCGGCTCCAATCGCGGATAGGCCGTGCGCACGTTGATCACGCCGCTCAGCGCAGCACTTCCATAGAGCACGCTGCTGGCCCCTTTGATCACCTCCACCTGCTCGAGGTTCTCGATGGGCAGGAAGCTCCAGCTCGGCCGACCGATGTCCCCCGCCAGGATGGGCAGGTCGTCCACCAGCATCATCACACGGCTGCCCGCCCCGAAACTGAAGCCGCTGCCCGCGCGGATCTGCGGATCATTGTCCACCACGATCACACCAGGGACCTGTACCATCACATCCTCCAACGAGGTCGTGTTGCGGTCGCGCACGATGTTCGGCGGCAGCACACTCAGCGATTGGGTGACTTCTCCCACGCGCTGTTCGAACTTCCCCGCACTCACCACGACCTGGTCCAGTTGCGAGGCACTGGGCTCCATGCCGACCGTAAGCGTCTGCTGCGCACCCGCATCCACATGCAGCTGCACCTGCTTGTCCGCGTAGCCGATGCTGCGGAAAAGCACGTTGTAGTCGCCTGCGGGAAGAGCGGCGCTGAAAGAACCATTGATGTCCGTGGCGGCCGTGTGACCCGTCGCGAACAAAATGCTCACGCCCGGGAGCGGTTCTTTCGTCGCGGCATCGTTCACCGTGCCCTGGACGGAGCCGTCCTGCGCCGCGCAAACGTGTACCAGTGCGCAGAGCGCGAGGGGGAAGAGCAACCTCATCGGAGGCGGTTACATTGGGCGATCACCGATCGACGGCCAAAGTAGCAGGCCGACCCGAACACCATCGATGGACGACCAGCAACTGATCCACCGCATCGCGCTGTCCATGTTGAAAGGCATAGGACCGGTCAACGCGCGGAACCTGGTGGCGTATTGCGGCGGCGTTGATCCGCTCTTCACGGACAAGAAGGTCCGAAAGACCTTGCAGGAGAAAGTGCCCGGCATCGGTCCCGTGCTGGCAGCGTCTATTCAGAATGCCAAGGTGCTACAGGAGGCAGAGAAAGAACTGGTCTACGTGCGAAAGAACAAGTTGCGCGCACTGTTCTACCTGGACGCCGACTATCCGCAACGCCTGAAGAACTGCGACGACGCGCCCGTGCTCCTCTTCGTTCGCGGTGAGGCAGAACTCGACCCGGCACGCAGTGTGGCGATCGTCGGCACACGGGCACCCACCGAGCACGGCAAGCGGATGTGCGAAGAGCTGGTGGAAGGCCTGAAGGAATGCGGCGCCTTGATCGTGAGTGGCCTGGCCTACGGCATCGATATCGTGGCGCACCGCTCGGCATTGAAGGCCGGGCTCGACACCATCGGTTGCGTGGCGCACGGACTGGACCGCATCTATCCCGGCGAACACGCGGCAACGGCGAAAGAGATGCTGAAGCAAGGTGCGCTCGTGAGCGAACTCACCAGCGGATCGAAGTTCGTGCCCGGGAATTTCCCCGCCCGCAATCGCTTGATCGCCGGGCTCACCGATTGCACCATTGTGATCGAGAGCGCGGCGAAAGGCGGCTCGCTCATCACCACCGACATCGCCAACAGCTACGACCGCGAGGTGATGGCCTTCCCCGGCCGCGCCACGGACGCCAAGAGCGAGGGCTGCAACCGGCTGATCAAGGACAACAAAGCGCACCTCATCACAAGCGCCACCGATGTGCTGAAGCTGATGGAATGGTTGCCCACGGCCAAGAAGAAGGTGGGCGTTCAATCAGCGCTCTTCACCGAACTACAGCCGGACGAACAGGCCATTGTGGATGTGCTGAAAGAGAAAGGCAAGATGGATATCGATACGCTGTGCTTCGCGGTGGGGATGATGCCGCACAAGGCGAGCACGGTGCTGCTCACGCTGGAGTTCAATGGGGTGGTTAGGAGCTTGCCGGGGAAGGTGTATACGCTGAACTGAGGCGTTGCGTGCGACCAACGCGCTGCTCAGTGCCCATCGATCCGGTAGAACACGATGTCGTCCAGCGTCATGGTCATGCTCGTTGTCCCCTCCAAGTGGTTGGTACCGCCGGGATAGTTGATCGCTCGCTGCGGGATTTCGGTGGGGTACTGATCGATGTGCATCCGCTTGGAGCCGATCCGCAGTTCATCATCCACAATGCGTGCTGTACCGCCGTGCCAACCCCGCTGGCAGCCCTGGGTATGCTCTGTGGACCAATACTTCCCATGCCCCGACGTCTCGATGGTCACATACGGCTCGCATGTATCCGAATGTGTTCCACCCTCCTGTGCCCAGAAGCCCACGAAATGCGGGTCCACGTCCACCGCTTCCTTTGCGCATCCTTGGAGGAACAAACTGAGCGGAAGGGTGAATGCCAGTGCGGAGCGGGGCCATGAGCGCAGCATGTGCATGGTCGTTGATCTTTCTTCCCGAAGGTAACGCGAACACAGCGCGCTAGTGTATGCTGATCATCCGTTCGCGCGCAGTACGTTCGGACCCGGAACATGACCCAACCCCGCGTCGAAGACCAGACCTACACTGGCATCAACTTCATCAAGGAGCCATTGCCGCCGGGCCAGTACGAGCACTGCACCTTCACACGCTGCACGTTCACCCGCGCTGATCTCTCCGCCCGGAGCTTCTTGGAATGCACCTTCAACAACTGTGAACTGAGTATGGCGCGCGTGGTGCGCACGAGCATACGGGACTGCGCGTTCGCGAACTGCAAGTTGCTCGGCGTTTCCTTCGATCACGGGCAAACGAGTTTGTTCTCGGCCACCTTCACGGAATGTATCATGGACGCCTGTTCCTTCCAAGGCATGGCCCTCCAACGCACCAGGTTCACCGGCTGCCGGATGCACGGCACGGACTTCACACGCGCAGACCTGAGCGGTGTGACCTTCGACCGCTGTGACCTATCGGACGCCGTGTTCGCGAATTGCGACCTGCAACGCGCGGACTTCCGCACGGCGCAAGGCTTCACCCTCGACCCGGAGCAGAACCGCATGAAGGGCGCTCGGTTCTCGATGGAAGGGCTACCAGGGTTATTGGCCAAGCACGAGATAAGGATCGAGCATTGAGTTTCAGCCTTGGACGTTTGCCTGCGACCCCGTTGGGGTCGAACACCATTCTGGGGAATTCAACAGGCTGTGACCCCTCCGGGGTCACGAAGACCGCGGCATTGGACCCCGGAGGGGTCGCAGCCTGTCGCCAGAAACAACAAACCGTCGCACGACCCCGGAGGGGTCGCAGTCTGCAGATGCCCACAAAGACGACCATCGACCCTGCTGCGCCTTCGCGTAGCCGCTTCGGCGGAGCAAGAAAGGGGTCGCAGCACAGACACCGCCAGAAGTCGCACAGGCCCTGAACGTTGACCATCGCGCGTGCGGCATCGCCCTACTTTCGCGCCCGCTTCAACGCAGTCATGTCCACCCCGAAGACCCTGCCTTTCCACCTCACGAACACGCTCACGCGGAAGAAAGAGGAGTTCGTGCCGTTGAACCCGCCGTTCGTTGGGTTGTATGTATGCGGGCCAACCGTCTACAGCGACGTACATCTCGGCAACGTGCGCAGCTTCACCACCTTCGATGTGCTCTACCGCTGGCTCAGCCACATCGGTTACAAGGTGCGCTACGTGCGCAACATCACCGATGTGGGCCACTTGGTGGATGACGTGGACGCGGGCGAGGACAAGATCGCCAAGCGCGCGCGCTTGGAACAGTTGGAGCCGATGGAGATCGTGCAGAAGTACACGAACGGCTTCCACGACGTGATGCGGCTCTTCAACCTGAAGAACCCGAGCATCGAGCCCACGGCCACGGCGCACCTGATCGAGCAGATCAAGATGGTGCAACGCATCATCGACAATGGCTATGCCTACGAGGTGAACGGCAGCGTGTACTTCGATGTGCCCAAGTTCGCCGCGAAGCACAACTACGGCGAGCTCAGCGGTCGGAAGATCGATGAGCTGATGACCAACACGCGCGACACGGAGGGCATGGAGGAGAAGCGGTCACCGCTCGACTTCG